>CAMPIG010000001.1 GCA_946886255.1 uncultured Cellvibrio sp.
GTATGGGATCGGGTGAACACCGCGGTTTCTGAAGATTGGGTTATGTCTCTTTCCAAATTAATTAATAAAGGATTCACGTGATCGTATTGCTTCGTCTACTGACTATCCTGCGTGTTTTCCTGCGCTATCGTCTGGATCAAATTTTGCCGACCGAACAACTATCGTTCGGTATGCGGTTGTTGTTACTGCCCTGCAAATTATTTCCCACGCCTTCCCTGAATCGCGGTGAACGCTTGCGGCGGGCGTTTGAAGATCTGGGGCCGATCTTTATTAAATTTGGTCAGTTACTCTCTACCCGACCGGATTTGATTCCCGACGATATTGTGCGCGAACTCAATCACCTGCAAGATAATGTGAAACCTTTCGATGCCAATCAATTTCGCGCGTTGGTGGAGTTGGCGTTGGGTGCGAAGGTCGAAGATATTTTTCTGGAGTACGAGCAGGAGCCGTTGGCATCAGCGTCGGTTGCGCAGGTGCATGGCGCGGTGTTGAAAAATGGCCAGCGGGTGGTGATCAAGATTCTTCGTCCCGGTATCGAACGCATTATCGAACAGGACGTACAGCTGCTGTTGCACCTCGCGAAGCTCGTTGAAAAACACAGCCGCGACGGCAAGCGCCTGCGTCCGGTTGAAGTGGTGGAAGATTATCGCATCACCATCTTCGATGAACTGGACCTGCAACGCGAAGCAGCCAACGCTTCGCAACTGCGTCGCAACTTTGCCAAGTCACCGTTGCTGTATGTGCCCGAAATTTACTGGGACTACACGCGCAACAATATTCTGGTGATGGAACGAATTCAGGGTATTCCGGTAACCAATATCGCCGCGCTGAATGCGCAAAATACCAATATGAAAAAACTGGCCGAACGTGGCGTGGAGATTTTTTTCACGCAGGTGTTTGAACATAATTTTTTCCATGCGGACATGCATCCCGGCAATATCTTTGTGGCGGAGGAGCATCCCGAGTTGCCGCAATATATTGCGGTGGATATGGCCATCGTCGGCTCACTGACACGGGAAGATCAATATTATTTAGCACGCAATTTGCTAGCCATGTTCCGTCGCGATTATCGCCAAGTCGCGGAGTTGCATGTGCAAAGCGGTTGGGTGCCAGCCCATACACGGGTGGAAGAATTGGAAGCGGCGGTGCGTACCGTGTGCGAACCGATCTTTGAAAAGCCGCTAAAAGATATTTCCTTCGGCCATGTGTTGATCAGCCTGTTCCGCACCGCGCGCCGCTTTGATATGGAAGTGCAACCGCAATTGGTGTTACTGCAAAAAACCTTACTGAATATCGAAGGACTGGGCCGCCAGCTTTATCCGGACCTGGATCTCTGGACCACGGCGCATCCATTCCTGGAGCGTTGGCTGAAGAAACGTTTCCATCCCACCACCCTATGGAGCGAACTAAAGCGCTACGCGCCGGAGTGGATGGAGAAATTCCCGCAGGTGCCGCATCTGGTTTTCAACAGTCTGGAGCAGTTGCAAAATCTTGGCGAGGTTGCGCCGCAATTGCAGGACATTCGCGCACAGCTGGATATCAATGAACGCAAGCGGATTCATGGCCGCCGCCGTGGAGTGATTGCATTGCTGGCGTTCGGCGGTGCAATAGCCATTGCCTGGCCCGATATTGGTGATGCGTTACTGCGCTCGGTTGATGAGGTTGCGCAAACAGAAATTCCTGTGGGTAGCTATATTCTTGCCGCCATCGGTGCAGTGGCATTGTGGTTCCGTCGGTGAGTATTTTGTAGGTTGGCTTAGCGCAAGCGTAAGCCAACGCGGTGTCGAGAAATGGGTTGTGCTTGAAATGAGGCGCACATTGCTGGGGATTTGTTTGTCGGATTGCGGCCTGCGGTCTAATTCGACCTACGTGATGATGTATGGTTATTTATTTTAAAATTTTATTTTTTCTTGCGGTGTGTGCGTTGCCGATCTTCGGTGCGCGGGATATGTGGCTGCGGCTGGATTTTATCTGGTCGGCGGTGATTTACAGCGTGCTTAGCCTGACCACTTTTTTAATCTATCGCAACGACAAGCGCCGCGCGCAACAAGGCGAGCGTCGCTTCTCCGAAAATTCCCTGCAATTATTTGCGCTGCTGGGCGGTTGGCCCGGTGCGCTGCTCGCCCAACAATTGTTCCGCCACAAAACCCGCAAGGTTTCGTTTCAGCTTTTATTCTGGCTCATTGTTTCACTGCACCTCGCGTTCTGGTGCGACTGGTTTTTATCCGGTGGCCATTACTCATCATTAGTGCTGAAATTTCTGATGGGCCGCTAAGGTTTTTCTCTTCTGCATCACACTTGCTCTACTGTCACCGGATTCATGTTAGCTAGAGCACTGACATAGCCTGGCGCTACGTCCTAGCATCACCTGATACCATTCTTGCGCGCTGTATACAGCGTGAAACGCACTCGGTTAACAGGATGTAATAATGACCCATTCGCTGCAAGATTCCACCACGCCTCGCGCAACCGGTCGCCCCGTGTATCTGGTGGATGGAGCGCGCACGCCCTTTTTGAAAGCGCGCGGCAAACCCGGCCCCTTTTCCCCGGTGGACCTGGCGGTGCAATGCGGCCGCCCTTTGCTGTTGCGTCTGGATATCCCCGCCGATGCTTTTGACCAGGTCATCCTCGGCTGCGTCAATGTGGTGGCCGGCGAGATGAACCCTGCCCGCATCGCGGCGTTGCGTTTAGGTATGGGCGAAGCCATGACGGCTTTTACTGTACAGATCAATTGCGGTTCCGGCATGCAGTCGGTCGACACCGCCTTTCGCTATATCCGCGAAGGCTCGGCAGATTTGATCCTCGCCGGCGGCACCGAAGCGTTGAGTCATGCCCCCATGGTGCTGGAGGACGATGCCGTGAAGTGGCTTGCGGGCGTACAGCAAGCCAAAAGCCTCACGGATCGTCTGCACCAGTTCGCTCACTTCAAGCCGATTTTCCTCAAGCCAGTCATCAGTTTGAAGCGCGGTTTGACCGATCCTATCGCTGAGTTGAACATGGGCCAAACCGCCGAAGTAATCGCTCACTTATTTAATATCACGCGCCTCCAAGCGGACGAATACGCGGTATCCAGCCATCACCGGCTGGCCCGCGCACAACAGGAAGGCTGGCTCAAACAGGAAGTCTTACCCGCCTTCAGTGATGCAGGGGAATTATTCGAAGACGATGACGGCGTGCGGCCCGACAGTTCGCTGGAATCCCTGACCAAGCTAAAGCCGGTATTCGAAGCACCCTATGGCAAGGTCACCGCTGGCAACAGTTCGCAGATAACCGACGGAGCTTCCTGGTTGGTATTGGCCTCGGAAGCCGCGGTGCAGAAATACCAACTCACACCCAAGGCCGTCATCCTCGATAGCGACTGGGCGGCGCTGGATCCGGCGATCATGGGCCTGGGACCGGTGCTTAGTTGCTCCAGCCTGCTGACGCGTAACCAACTGGCACTGGATGACATTGACCTGTGGGAACTCAATGAAGCCTTTGCGGCACAGGTGCTCGCCTGCCTGGCAGCGTTCAACGACGCCGATTTCTGTCGCAGCGCCTTGGATCGCGAAGCCCCATGGGGGCTGATTGATCGCAACCGGCTGAATATTGACGGCGGCGCCGTCAGCCTCGGCCACCCGGTGGGCACCAGCGGCAACCGGATTGTTTTGCATCTCATGAATGCCATGCAGCGCAACGGGTTCAAACGTGGCATCGCCACAGAATGTATTGGCGGCGGACAATCCGGCGCCATGTTGATTGAAGCAGTCTAGGGAGTACCTCCATGGCCGGCCATATACTCGACACACTCAACCGACAGGAGCGCCAACTGGGTCCTTTTGGTCGGGGCGACATGATTAATACCGAAGTGAACCCCTGGCAGCACTGGCACCTGCGCACCGACGATACGGGTATCGCATGGCTGGTGATGGACCGCGCGGATGCCAGTACCAATTCGCTGTCACAGGCGGTCCTGGAAGAACTCGGGCAGATACTGGACCAACTGCTACTGAACAAGCCCCGGGGCCTGGTGCTGCGCTCCGCCAAGGACAACCACTTTTGTGTGGGCGCCGACATCCGCGAATTCCGCGCTCTGGAAACCACCGAATCTGTCGAACAAAAACTCCATGCCGCCCATGCGGTGGCAGACCGACTTGCCGCCCTGAATTTTCCCACCGTCGCTGTGATCCACGGCCACTGTTTCGGCGGCGGCCTGGAACTGGCGCTCTGCTGTCGCTACCGCCTCGCCGTACCCGGCACCAGCCTGGGTTTTCCAGAGGTGCAGCTGGGTTTGCATCCGGGGTTGGGTGGCACCGCGCGCGCCACGCACCTAATCGATCCTATTGCTGCCATGACCATGATGCTGACCGGCAAACCCATGCCGGACGCCAAAGCCAAAAAATTGGGCCTGATCGACGACCTGGTGCCAGAACGCCATCTCGCCAACGCCATTGAAGCCGCCATGCGCGGTAAATTGCCACGTCATCAACCGGGACTGAAAGCGCGCTTACTCAACAGCGCCCCGGCCCGCCAGCTGGCGGCAAAAAAAATGCGTGAACAGGCCGCCCAGAAAGCCTCACCGGAGCACTACCCGGCACCGGAAGCGCTGATCGAACTTTGGGAAAGACACGGTGGCGACCCCGATACCATGCGCCGGGCCGAAATCAGCTCCTTCGCCCGATTATTAACCGGCCACACCGCGCAAAACCTCATCCGGGTCTTCTTTCTGCGCGAGGCCATGAAGGGCATTGCCAAGGAACAACCGACTTATCATTTCAAGCGGGTTCATGTGGTGGGTGCAGGCGCTATGGGCGGCGACATTGCCGGTTGGTGCGCCCTGCAAGGCCTGACGGTAACGCTGTCTGACCAGAAACCCGATTCTATCGCGCGCGCTGTTAAAAACGCGGCAGAATTATGCGACCGCAAGCATCTGGGACCAGCGGAAAAACGGCGGGTACTGGACCGCTTGATTCCCGACCTCAACAACCTCGGCGTGCGTACCGCTGATGTCGTTATTGAAGCAGTACCGGAAGATATCGATATCAAACACAAGGTCTACCGCGCCATCGAAGCCAAACTTAAACCCGGCGCCATACTCGCCACCAATACCTCCAGCATTCCGTTGGACCAGCTCAAGGAAGGCTTGCAGAATCCGGAGCGCCTGGTGGGGCTGCATTTCTTCAACCCGGTGGCCATGATGCAACTGGTCGAAGTGGTTAGCCAACGCGGCATTGCCGAAGACACCTACCAAAAAGCCCTGGCTTTCACCGGCACGATCAATCGCCTGCCCGCCCCGGTTTCCAGTGCACCCGGCTTCCTGGTCAATCGTGCCCTTACGCCTTATTTGCTTGAAGCCATGGTAATGCTCGATGAAGGCATCGCACCGGAAAGTATCGACCAGGCCGCCGTGGACTTCGGGATGCCGGTGGGTCCGGTGGAGTTGGCCGATCAGGTAGGCCTGGATATATGCCTCGGCGTGGCCGCTATGCTGCACGAACAGCTCTCCACCGAGATGGTACCCATACCGGCCCGGGTGCGCCAGATGGTCGAGGAAGGCAACCTCGGTAAAAAATCGGGCCAGGGCTTATACGTCTGGCAGGATGGCAAGGCACAGAAAAAGAGAGATGCACCCAAGGCCCCGGACGGCACCGTCAATCGCCTGATCCTGCCGATGCTGAACGCCTGTATGGCCTGCCTGCGATTGGGCGTTGTGCCTGACGAAGATATCCTCGACGGCGCCATGATCTTTGGCACTGGCTTTGCCCCTTTCCGGGGAGGACCGATGCACTATGCACGCCGCAATGGCTTTGCGGAAATTGCCATCCGCATGGACGTGCTGGAACAGCAACACGGCTCGCGTTTCAGGCCCGACCCCGGCTGGCGCAAGGACCATGGATGAGCTGAACCGTCAGCCCCGGTTATTCTCTGACCCACACGCCCTGGCGGATGCCGTTATCGAGCGAGTAGGTAAACGAATCGTATTGGGTTTACCTCTGGGATTGGGAAAGGCCAATGAATTCGCCAATGCGCTGTTCGAGCGCGCCTGCCATGACCGCAGTATTTCCCTCACCATCTTCACCGCCCTGACCCTGGAAGCGCCATCCGCCAGTAGTGAACTGGCCAAACGTTTCCTCGACCCGGTGCGCGACCAGTTCTTCGGCGACTATCCCCGGCTCGCCTACGCCCGCGTCCTTAGCCAGAGCAAATTACCCGGCAATATCCGCGTGCAGGAATTCTTCCTGCAACCGGGTAAATGGTTGGGCAATGCCCAGGTTCAGCAGAGTTACGTTTCGCTCAACTACACCTATGCCTTGCAGTTTTTGCTGAATGCGCGGGTCAACGTTATCGGCCAGCTCCTCGCACCGCCGGCCGATTATGAAGCCGGTGAATTACCCGGGCAGGTTAGCTTAAGCAGCAACCCGGACATCACCGCCGACCTGCTGGATTTGCGTCGGGACGGCAAGCTGGATTGTCTGATGGTGGGAGAGATAAACCGCCACCTGCCGTTTATGCACGGCGCGGCCGAGCGCACCACCGACGAGTTCGATCTGCTATTGGACACCGGGCCGATGCACTTCCCCCTGTTCAAACCGCCGCAACAACCGGTGAGCCTGGTGGATCATGCTATCGGTTTGCACGTGGCCCGACTGATCCCCGATGGCGGCACCTTACAAATCGGCATCGGCTCCATCGGCGACGCCATTGCCAGCGGATTGATCCTGCGCCAGCACCACAATGACATCTTCCGCGAATGCGTGCGCAACCTGTTGGGTAACCGCAAAACCCTGCCCGGTTATGAAGAGCCGTTGCGCGACGGCCTGTACGGGTTGAGTGAAATGCTGGTGGAGGGTTTTCTTGCGCTTATCAACGCCGGCATCGTCAAACGCGAGGTCGATGGCTACTTGATGCACGCCGGCTTTTTTATGGGCAGCCCGAATTTTTATCAGATGCTGGAGCAGATGGACCCGGCGATTCGCCGTCGGATTGCCATGATGCCGGTATCGTTTGTAAATGAACTCTATGGCGACGAACAGCAAAAGCGCCGTGCACGGGTCAAGGCGCGCTTCGTCAATTCCGCCATCATGGCCACGCTGAATGGCTCCGTTGTATCCGACGGGCTGGATAACGGCCAGGTCATTAGCGGTGTGGGTGGCCAGCACAACTTCGTCGCCCAGGCCCACGCATTGGCGGACGCGCGCTCCATTATCACACTACGCGCCACTCGCACTCACAAGGGCAAGGTGCATTCGAATATTTGCTGGTCCTACGCCAACATCACCATCCCGCGCCACATGCGCGATATCGTGGTAACAGAATACGGTGCGGCAGATTTGCGCGGTAAATGCGATGCCGACGTCATCGCGGCGTTGCTGAATATTGCCGATTCACGTTTCCAGGCGGCGCTATTACAACAAGCCAAACGGGCCCAAAAAATCCCGCCGGATTATGACATTCCGCCGCTCTATTGCCACAACACCCCGGCCCATTTGTTGACGCTGCTGGGGCCGATCCGCGCACGCGGTTATCTCGATCACTTTCCCATCGGCAGCGACTTTACCCCGACCGAACAACGCCTCGCCGCTGCCCTGAAAATTCTCAATGAACACCAAGGATCCATGAAAGCGCTCTGGCGATTATTTAAAAAATCCTGGAGCCAGACACCAGACGAAGCCATGCAGTCCTGCTTGAAACGCATGAATTTGGATGCTCCCGGCTCGCTCAAATTACAGCTGTATCGCCGCTTGTTGATTGGAGCGCTATACGAGCATTATTAGCGCTAAAAATCGGAACTCCCCCCGCCGCACCCAGTCGCAGAATCAGGCCACACGCTTTGTGGGGTTTACTGAATCACTGTGCAAGAGGAGACGCATCATGAAAGTGAAAGAAGCCATGACCAGTCAATGTGAGTTCATCGAACCGGATGACAATCTGCAACAGGCAGCGCAAAAAATGCGTGATTTGAACTGCGGATTTTTACCCATTGTGCGTCCGGCTACCGGTGCACTGGAAGGTGTAATTACTGATCGCGATATTGTGGTGCGCGCGGTGGCAGACGGTTGTCATCCTACCGAAACCTTATTGAATCAGATTGAAACACCGAACGTGCTTTACTGTTATGCCGAGGACGGTGTCGAATCAGCCGCAGATAAGATGAGTGAGCAGGGCGTGTATCGGTTGATTGTGCTCGATTCACCGGAAACCAAACGCCTGTGCGGTGTAATTTCCCTCGGCGATATTTTGCGGCATAACGAGGAGATTCTTGCGGCAGAAACGGCGCGGCATATTATGATTAATGCGGCGTGATGTGAATGGATTTAGCTATGAGGATGGAAATCAAGTGTCGGATTACGCTGTGCTAATCCGACCTACGGGAGTGCAACGTGAAAACTTGTAGGTCGGATTAGCGTAGCGTAATCCGACAAAACCCAACCAAGCATGTCCATCAAAGCACAATTAATCAAGGCACTAACTGCCCCACGACCACCGGCTGATAACGCTTAACGGTGTAACCCTCTGCCGCAAATAATTCCAATAAATTGCCCGGCCCGGTAAAGTGCATCGCATCAACCAACACCATTTCTACATCCTCACTCTTTAACATACCGGCGAACTTCGGCAGCCAGGATTTATTGCGCTTGACCACCAACTCGTTGTACAAGTCCGGCGCCTGGGTGCGTAATTTCTTGCCTTTAAGTTCATCCAGTTTTTCCATATCGCCTTTACGCCAACTTTGCGTCGCTTGCTGGGTTGTTTCGGATAAATTTTTCAACTCATCCAGGGTCGCCTTGATTAACGCATCCGCATCCGCGTCATTAACCACTTGCAAAAACTGGATTTGTTGGTCGATGGTTTCCAGTGCAATAACCGGTTTGCCGGCACGGCGCGCGCGATAAAAATAATGGGCATCCACACCATTGGTAAATTCCAGGCGTTTGGTTTCCATCAGAGTGAGCGTAAAACTGGCAAAGGCGGGTTTGAACATAAATAAACTGAATACCGGTACGCGACGCTCGCGGGCAAATTTTTCCAACTCCTGCCACACGGGCGCTGACAATACCGATTTTAAATTGCGGCCGTCGGTATACATGCTGGCCTGCATGGCGCGCACACCAAAATCCGGTTGATTAACCGCGTGGAGATCGCGCTCAACATATAATGCGTCCGCCTCGCGAAAGGCTTCATCAAATTCTGCCGGCAAGGGATACGCTGTTTTCTTTAACGCCCCCAGGCTTGCACCCACCCGGAATGAATGTTTGCCGTGAGACACTTCCCAAATAGCCGCCTCAGCCCAACCCGTCTGGGCAAGCGACAGCAAGATGAGCGTTGCGAAGGTTTTCAGCATTAACCGTTTATTCAGGAAGAATGTCGTTATCATGAGATACATCGCGCGGTAATCGCTTCGCTTAAAAATTGTCGGGCTCAGCGGCTGCGCCGCGGCCCGACTACCCTCCGAAATTCTTATTTATACTCAATCACCAGCGAAGCGCGTCATTAATATGGGGTTATCCGTTCGATGAAATTTGCCGTGCAAGGTTCAGTAAAAATTACTCAGCTTGCAGCATAAATGTGACCGGTCCGTCATTTATTAAACTGACCTGCATATCGGCCGCGAAGATACCGGTAGCAACCTGGGAATGCCGTTCACGCAGGCGCGCGACGAAATAATCGTACAGCTGCTCCGCTTGCGCCGGTGGTGCCGCCGACGAAAAACTCGGGCGCAGCCCTTTGCGCGTATCCGCTGCCAAAGTGAACTGTGAGACAACGAGGACGCCGCCATTGATCTGCTGCACATTGCAGTTCATTTTGTTGTCCTGGTCCGCAAAGATCCGGTAGGCCAACACCTTGTCGAGCAGTTTATCCGCACTCGCTTCGGTATCCGTCTTTTCCACGCCCAGAAGCAACAAAATACCCTGCTCTATCGCACCGACAGTCTTTCCATCGACCTCTACTGCTGCACGTTTGACGCGTTGAATCAAACCTAACATAACTACCCTTTTTGCTGCTGATTATTACTGACTGGCCTGCTTGCGAAACTCGCTCGGCGTCATGCCGACTTTTTTCTTGAAGAGCGCGTTGAAGGTTGCCTTGCTGTTAAAACCCATTTCGTACATCAGGTCGATCATATTTTTATTAGCTGACTGTGGATCGACTAACAACCGCTTGGCTTCCTCAACGCGATAATGGTTAACAAATTCAAAAAAATTACAATTGAAATGGCGATTGATGATATTGGATAACGTCCGTGACGGTATATGTAATTGCCCGGCCAGTTTTTCCAGCGTCAGGGCCGGGATCAGGTAGGGTTTTTCATCTTCCATCCAGCGGCTCAAGGTTTCTACCAACTCCGGTTTATATTTATCCTTGTTTGTTTCTTCCCTGCCGCTTTCAGTCTCTGGCGTACGCGACTCAAGCCCTTCGCAAACTGTGGAATGACTTAGTCCAAAGAAGATCAAGATACTCACCAGGATAAACGTAATGTAATTTCCAAATAATCCTGCGGTACCAAAATCCACTGACATGCCGTACATAATGGACAGAATCAACATCACTGCCACCAACACTGCCCATAAACGGACCCCCAGGAATCCGATCACCAATAGTTTCAACCAGGTTAAATCCAGCTTGTCGATATCAGAATAATTGTGCTTCAAATGCTTGCCGTAACGGCGAATCTCCAGCAGGCACATCGCGCCCAGGGTTGCGCGGAACAGATCGCGAAACAGCGTCACAAAATTCATGTAATGAGGCGCAACCAGCAGGTCATATTCTTCCTGTATGGATTTTTTGGTGGCGAAATCCAGGCTGTAATAAAACACCAGCTGATGAAGAAGATAAGCAATAAAAGGAATCAGGTAGAGCAGATCGCGCGCTGTCAGGCGGTAATCCTTATACACCAGCGAGCGGGTATACCAGAGTAGCAAAGGCCCTTCGAGCCAATAACCAAAACCGAATACATAAAACAGGTTGGGCGACCATTCCAATGCAATCGCACGGAACTCGGCTCCGAAACTGATCAGGATGTCCAGCGGAATCGCCGCTTGCTGCAACAGGAACAACGCCAATAGCGTGTTGGTCAAGCGTCGTTCACGACGCACAGTCAGCAATAAGATCGCGAAGAGAATACATTGATAGGCTGTCATCAACAGCACTACGTCATGGGTATTAAAGATTGTTGCTTCCATGGGGATACCATCGAAAAGGATGCGTGGTTTTTTCGTTATTGTTCACATCCCGGACCCGGAAAAAAACATCCATGCGCACCGGTCGCATAATCGGGAAATCATCACGCGGCAGCCTGCCGCGCTTTTATTTTTATATTACGCCAGGTTGTCACTTTCGTGACGCAACTTTCTGGCCAGCGCATCGGTTGCACGAATCAGGGCATCCACAATACCCGTTTCACGCGAGGCGTGACCTGCTTCGCGGATAATCTGCAACTCAGCATCCGGCCAGGCTTTGGACAACGCAAAAGCATTATCGACCGGACAAACCATATCGTAACGGCCATGGATAATCACACCGGGAATACCTTGCAGCTTGTCCGCATTACGCACAATCTGGTCCTCGGTGAGAAAGGCATTGTTTATAAAATAATGCGACTCGATACGTGCCAGAGACAAGGCGCGATGCGGTTCAGTAAATGATTCAACAACTTCCTGATTAGGCCGCAGGGTAGCGCAGCGACCTTCCCACAACGACCAGGCTTTGGCAGCGGCCATCTGCATAATTTCATTGTCGCTGGTCAGATGCCGATAATAAGCCTGCATCAGGTTGTGCTGCTCACTGACCGGAATGGGCTGGATAAAATCCTGCCAGTAATCAGGAAAGACATGGCTGGCCCCATCCTGATAGAACCAATGGAAATCCTGCGGCCGACACAGAAAAATACCGCGCAGGATCAAACCCAACACCCGGTCGGGATAGGTCTCCGCATACACCAGGCTGAGGGTCGAGCCCCAGGAGCCGCCGAACAATACCCAGCGATCAATTCCCAAATGTTCACGGATGACTTCCATATCCTCCACCAGTTTTTGCGTGGTATTGTTTTCCAGTTCAGCGTGAGGACGGGACCGCCCGGAGCCGCGCTGATCAAACAGCACGATGCGGTAAACCTCCGGATCAAAAAAGCGTCGATCGAACTTACCGCACCCGGCACCCGGCCCACCGTGTACAAACAAAACCGGGATACCGTCGGGGTTGCCCGACTCGTCGACATACAATTCGTGGGGGGGCTCCACGGAAATTTCGTGGCGTTGGTAGGGTTTGATTTCGGGGTAAAACGTCTGCATAGTTTTTCCTTTCAGCAATACTGCACGCCAAAACCGTCACACATACCACCAGACAGTTTCAAAGATTAACAGTAGCACACCATGACATTTTTATCGGCTCCCGCCACGGGTTAAAACCCATTTTGTGGCACAGAACGCAAGATGCTTCTTGCGTCGTGCTTTACAAGTTTTCACAAAATGACAGATTCTACTGACATAGACTGACAAACTCATCTTTTAGACTGCTGCGCAATCTACCGAGGGAGTGCCACCATGCAACGCGCCGAACGCCTGTTCCAGCTACTCACCCTGTTACGCAACCGCCGCACAGCACTGACTGCGCGCCAGTTGAGTGAACACATGCAAGTCTCCGAGCGCACCATCTACCGCGACGTTCAGGCCCTCAGCTTGTCCGGTGTGCCAGTAGAAGGCGAAGCCGGGGTTGGCTACCGCCTGCAACGTCACTTCCAGTTGCCACCTTTAATGTTTGACCGCCACGAAGTAGAAGCGCTGTTATTAGGCGCACGCATGGTCAGCGGCTGGGGCGACAGCCAGATGGCCGCCAGCGCCAACAGTGCCATTCAGAAGATCCTCGCCGTGCTGCCCGACCACCTGCGTCATAGCGACGAAAACTTGCCGCTGCTGGTGCCGACCTACGATGAATATCAGAAGATCTACACCGCTCACAGCCAAACCATCCGCGAAGCCATTCGCCAGCAACGGATGTTGTTGATCGATTACAAACGAGCCGATGAGCAAACCTCCTCCCGGCAAGTCGAGCCACTGGGCCTGATCTTTTGGGGCAAGGTATGGACCTTGGTAGCCTGGTGTCAATTGCGCAACGACTATCGCGTATTTCGCCTTGATCGCATCCAGCAATTAACGACCACGGATGAAAAATTCACAACCAGTGATAACAAAAGTCTGAAGCATTATCTGAACCTGATGGCGGAAAATTATGAGCAATACAACGAGCAAGCCTACGACTGCCACAAACAAGAAGTCGCCGAGCTTATCGAGTAAACCACCCGTTCGCTGTGGCTGGTGCGGCACGGATGAACTCTATTGCCAATACCATGATGAAGAATGGGGCGTGCCGGTTTACGACGACCAGAAGATGTTTGAGTTTCTGGTTCTGGAAGGTGCCCAGGCGGGTTTGTCGTGGATTACGGTGTTGCGCAAGCGGGAGGCGTACCGCAAGGCGTTTGATAATTTTGATCCCGTTAAGATTGCCCGTTACAGCGAGGCGAAAAAGGCGAAGCTGCTGTTAAACCCCGGCATCATCCGTAACCGTTTGAAGATTGAGAGCGTGGTGCGCAATGCACGGGCGTATCTGGATTTGCAGGAACAGGGGGAGAGTTTCAGCGATTTTCTGTGGCAGTTTGTGGGCGGCAAGCCGAAACAAAACCGGCGCCGCACAATGGCGGATATTCCGGCGTCGACGCCGGAGTCGGATGCGATGAGTAAGGCATTAAAGAAACGCGGGTTTAATTTTGTGGGCTCTACAATCTGTTATGCACATATGCAGGCAACCGGGATGGTGAACGATCATTTGATTAGTTGCCATCGGTATGAGGATTGTGTTGGCTAATTCCAGGGGTTGTTTATCGTGCTCATGGACAATAACGCGTGGCGGCAAGGGCGATGCGTAAACTCAAAGTTTGTAGGGAAAACCTGTTTAATCTCAAAGATGCAGTGTGGAAATTTCTCCTCGCTGGTATGCACCATGAGCTTTTTTTATGAGTCATGCTGTGGCACAAATGTCCCAGAATGGCTTCCGATATCTATTCCGAGACCATCACCAGCATGGATGCTGGTGATGAGCCTACACGGACGTATTCACGGCGTGTCTCGGAATAGATATCGGAAGCCATGTCCCACCTGCGAACAGCCATTCAAACGACAAACTTTCCGCCTATATTTCCAGCCGACGTAAAACCAGTTCAAAAAACCAGCAATAAAAACAAAACAATCTATTAACGCTCTATTAGCCACAGACCTACTCGTCTATGCTTCGAAAACCTGGCACACGATCATCCTGCGGAACCACTCAAGGAGGACAGGGTCATCAAACATACATCAATAACACATCGACGCTAGGCTACCTCACTGCACAACATCGACATGGAGCAAAGTTATGAGCAAACATCGCCAAACCGTTGGAGTCGGCGTAAACCTCGGTCACACTGAAGCACTGCGCGATCAATTAGTTGCCGAGATCACCGAATACGAACGTCAACAAGCCTCGTTGAAGTTAAACGGAAACCACGTGAACTTCAGCATGATTCAAACCTATAAGGAATTGATTCATGCGCGACGGGAAATGCTGAATAAATTACCACCCCGTTTTTAACCCGCCCCAACGCCCGCGTCATCTCACCCATTCGGGATGACCGGGGCAAGTTTTCAACATCCCATCCGTAACTCATACGGCGGACAGACGTTTGTTTATTCTTACAACGGATAAACCTGTACCTCATCGCCTTCTGCCACGCTGATACCCACATCAATACGCACCAGGCAATTGGCCCACACCACGGACGACAATGCCCCGGAACTCTGTTGCGGATAAATCTCCACCCCGGTTGGCGTGATGCGCCCGCGCAGGTATTCACAGCGCTTGCGCGGGTTGGGCAAAGCAAATAACGCAGGTAAGCGCAAAGGTTGTGGAGATACATAGGTGCGCCCCTGGCGTTTGAACAGCAGTGCGCGCACCAGCAGGGTAAATGTCACGAAAGCAGAAACCGGATTGCCCGGCAGGCCGACAAACGGCGTTTCACCCACGTAACCGAATGCCAGGGGTTTGCCGGGCTTGAGGTTAATCTTCCACAGTTTCAACTCGCCCAGTTCGGTCACCGCCGCTTTCACGTGGTCTTCTTCGCCGACCGACACACCGCCGCTGCTGAGGATAACATCGGCCTCGGCAGCCTGTTGCAACGCGGCTTTGGTGGCATCAAGCGTGTCAGCCACAATACCCAGATCGACGACCTCGCACCCGAGATCGCGCAGCAAACCGGTGAGCAGATAGCGATTGGAGTTGTAGATTTTGCCCGGCGCCTGGGGTTGACCCGGTTCCAGCAGTTCATCGCCTGTGGATAGCAATGCGACACGGAGCGGGCGGTAAACCATGACCTCGGCAATGTTCACAGAAGCCAGCAGCCCCACATCTTCCGCGCCCAGATAATGGCCTTTTTCCAGCAGGCGCGTACCGGCGTGAATATCCTGCCCTTGCGGGCGAATATTTTCCCAGGGTTTGACCGGTGCCAACAGGCTGACCCAGTCGCCCTCTACCCGACAATCTTCCTGAATAATGACGGCATCTGCACCGGCGGGAATTTCTGCGCCGGTAAAAATCCGTGCCGCCGTGCCAGCCAGCAACGGTTGTGCAACCTCCCCGGCCACAATGCGTTGGCTGATGGGCAGGCTGCTGCCCACTTGCAAACCCATGCTGTTCACCGCGTAGCCGTCCATCGCACTGTTGTCCGCCGGTGGCACGTTGATACTGGCCTGGTATGGCTGTGCGAGAACCCGACCAAAAGCGTGCATCAGTGGCAGAGTTTCAGTGACTTTGATCGTACTCACACCATCAATCAACTGCTGGCGGGCGGATTCAATGCTGATGAGCTTTTTGGTCATGGCGTTATCCAAGGTCTTTTTGTTATCGATCAGGTTTTTACGCATTAGCGCCAGGTGTGAATGATGATGGTGGGGGTTGGTGAGGCGTTCTTCAAATTGGTTGTCGGATTACGCGGCTTTGCCGCTAATCCGACCTACGGGTGCGATTCACAGTTTGATTTGTTCGACGAAGTTGCAGGGGCGGTGGCGGCTGTCGAGCTGATCCTTGATGATGCGCTGCCAGGCGGTTGTGCAGGCACCGGTTGAACCAGGCAGGCAAAAAATCAATGTGCGATTGGCGAGCCCGGCGGTAGCGCGCGACTGGATAGTCGAGGTACCGATCTCTTCATAGGACACCTGACGAAACAGCTCGCCAAAGCCCACTACGGTTTTATCGAACAGCGGCGTAACGGCCTCTACGGTACTGTCGCGGCCCGCAAACCCGGTGCCGCCGGTAATTAAAATCACCTGCGCCTGCGCATCCACAATCCAGGTAGAGATGACGGCACGGATCTGATAGATATCGTCTTTCACCAGATCGCGTTGATGCAGTTGATGCCCGGCTTCTTGCAGCAAATCCTGCAAGCGTTGCCCGGAGGTATCGGTCTCGCGGTTGCGGGTGTCCGAAACGGTCAGCACACAAATATTTAAGGGAACGAAGTCAGTTTGACTGCTCACAAATGAATGTCCTTGAACCAGCGTAGGGAGATAGCGGCCGGGATGTCAGCCGCCGGTGGTATTCATAAAGCGCAAGATTTGGGGCTCTTCAGCCAAATTAAAGTTATGTTGCAGCGGTTTATTGGCCATGGCCGCGATAATCGCTTCGCGCAAGGGCGCCGGATCATCGGGTGACGCACGTAGCGACGCGCGCAGGTCAACGCTATTTTCCTGCCCCAGACACAACAGCAACCGTCCGACGGCGGTCACTCGCACGCGGTTGCAACTGCTGCAAAAATTCTGGCTGTGGGGGGAGATAAAACCAATGCGCGAAGTATGAGTACCACTGCGCCAGTAACGCGCCGGCCCCCCGGAGGTATCATCCACCGGTGCCAGAGGAAACTGTTGTTCGATCAAACCGCGCAGCTCGGCACTGCTGACAAATTCGGCGGCCCGCCCGTGGTCATCGATACGCCCCAAGGGCATCTCTTCGATAAAGCTGATATCCAACCCTTCATCCAGAGCAAAGCGCACCAGGTCCGGCACTTCGTCAGCGTTGAAATGTTTCAGGGCGACGCAGTTCAATTTAATCCGCGAAAACCCCACCCGCTGTGCGGCGCGAATACCTTCCAGTACCTGTTGTACACCGCCAAAGCGCGTCAGCCGACGGAAGCGTTCCGGGTCGAGGCTGTCGAGGCTGATATTGATGCGATCTACACCGGCGTCATGCAGAGCCTGGGCGTAGCGCGCCAGATGGGTGGCATTGGTGGTCAGGCATAAACTGCGCAGGCCGGACAACTGACCCAGTTGTTCCATCAGTTCAATCACGCCCCGCCGAATCAACGGCTCCCCACCGGTGATGCGTAACTTATGCACACCCAACTCGGTAAAGGTTTTACCCACTTGCACCAGTTCTTCGATGGTGAGCAGCTCATTGCGCGGTAAAAACGTCATGTCCTCCGCCATGCAGTACACACAGCGCAGGTCGCAACGGTCGGTAATCGACAGGCGTACATAGGTAATCTCGCGCCCGAACCCATCCATCAGGGCAGCGTGGCGGAGAGCGACGGGTCGATCAGTTTCCGAAGGACTCGCTTTCAAAAAAGGCACTGTGTACATAGATGTTCTCAACTCACCTCAGTGATCACATGATAGCGCAGAGTCTCGCGGGGTCCTGTTAACTTTACAGCGCCTAACGTTTATTAAGGCGTTTCTCGTTTGATAGCGCGTTCCGAGGCAGTGCAATTAACAAACCAGCTTCGCGGTTAGACCAAATCCAGGCATCAAGCCCCGCACAAACACACCTACTTTACTTCACTGGCAACCCCTGGAGAACACAAATGCACACTATTGGTTCTCATGCACCACGTGTTGATTCATTTTGGATCATTTTCGTTAAAAAATTCCACTGCGTTTTTGCAATAAAAAAGCGCACACCTGCACACCATTGGTGCCGTACTGCAAACTCACCCGGCCCGTTCAAATGTCAACGACAACCTTTTTACCATTCATAACCTCTTGAAAGTAAAGCACTAAAAAAAATTATCCGTGCCCGATTGGCAGATGGCATTGTCTTTGCTCAAGTCCCTTTGTGCAGTTTTGATCACTGCAAGATGTTTTAAGACCGGTGCAACTTTTCATTTTTTCTGTTGCGTCGCCACTACACAAAGGGCTGTCATTGTGAGTACTTCATCCTTACCGCGTTACACACCTGCTGACGAAACTGTCACTGCCATCCATGCGCGCGCTGTTGAGCCGCTGATGGTCCGTGCATCGCAATTCACGGTGACCGTACCACCAGCCAACCATCACGACGCGACTCAACGTCGCTCAACAAAATCCGCCGGCGGAAAAGTGTGGTTGGTAGGAGCCGGTCCTGGCGATGCAGAGTTGTTAACCATCAAAGCTCTGCGTGCGATAGAAAATGCCGACATTATTTTTTTCGATCAGTTGGTCAGTGCAGACATTCGCGCGCTATTTCCCGCAGGCACACCGGCGCTGTATGTTGGTAAAGCAAAAAACCAACATAGCATCGCACAGGAAGACTTAAATCAATTATTAGTGGATCAAGCGCAGCTCGGCTTAACCGTGTGCCGCATTAAAGGTGGCGACCCGTTTGTGTTCGGTCGCGGCGGTGAAGAATTACTGGAGCTGCGTAGAGCTGGCATTGAAGCAGAAGTGATTCCCGGTATTACCTCAGCCTCGGGTTGCAGCACCTACGCCAATATCCCCTTGACCCATCGCGGCCTCGCCCAAGGCTGCACGTTTGTCACCGCCCATGCAGAAAAAACCCTGGACCTGAACTGGTCGGCACTGGCGCAACTGAATCACACGCTGGTGTTTTATATGGGCCTGACGCGTGCCGATGTCATCGCCACAGAATTACTACACGGCGGCATGGCTGCCAATACACCGGTTGCCATTATTGAAAACGGCTGCCGCACTAATCAGCGCGTAATCATCGGTGCGCTGAGTGAATTAACAGAATTAGTTGCACGCGAGCACGTGCAATCCCCCGCATTAATTATCGTCGGTCAGGTGGTGAGCCTGGCGGAACAATTACAACCGGACTTTTGGCAATCTGTTGCAGCAGAAGCCAACACCCAACGTCTGTTAGCCTGAGAGTAGGAGTAAGGTTATGAAAAAACGCATTATTGTTGTCGGCAACGGTATGGTCGGCCACAAATTTATTGATGGCCTGCTCAACAGCGAGAAAGCCGCTGACTATGAAATCCTCACGTTTTCCGAGGAGCCACGGCTGGCTTATGACCGGGTAAAACTCAGTTATTATTTTGCCGGCTCGACCGTGCAGGATTTAATGTTGACTTCCGAAACGGAATACCAGGCGCGCGGCGTGCACTACACCCTGAGCGATAAAGTAGTCAGCATCGACACCGCCAATAACAGCGTCACTACCGCCAGCGGTCGCATCGAAAGCTACGACAAACTGGTGCTGGCAACGGGTTCCTATCCTTTCGTTCCTCCCGTACCGGGCAAAGACCAGCCGCACTGTCTGGTGTACCGCACCATTGAAGATCTGGAAGCGATTACTGCATCCGCTGCCGAGAGCAAAGTGGGCGTTGTCGTCGGCGGTGGCTTGCTCGGGCTGGAAGCGGCCAACGCATTAAAAAATCTCGGCCTGAAAACACACGTGGTGGAATTCGCTCCGCGCTTGATGGCGGTTCAATTAGACGAAGGCGGCGGTCAACTATTGCGCCGTAAAATTGAAGCGCTCGATGTGTGTGTACATACCGAAAAAAATACCAAGGAAATTGTGCCCGGGGAAGAATGCCGCTACCGCATGAATTTTGCGGACGGTTCCTTCCTTGAAACCGATATGATTTTGTTCTCTGCCGGTATCCGCCCGCAAGATGAACTCGCGCGTCAGTTTGGTTTAAGCATCGGCGAGCGCGGCGGCATTGTGATCAACAACAATTGCCAGACCTCCATCGAAAATATTTATGCCATTGGTGAATGTGCCCTGTGGGACAACCGCATCTTCGGCCTGGTCGCCCCCGGCTATCAGATGGCCAAAGTGGCGGTCGCACATATCACTGGTGGTGCCGACCAATTTGTCGGCGCTGACATGAGCACCAAATTGAAATTACTCGGTGTGGATGTGGCGAGCATCGGCGATGCCCACGGTCGCACACCGGGTTCACAATCCTACATCTTCAGCGATGGCGTAGCAGAAGTTTACAAACGCCTGATCGTCTCCGCCGACGGCAAAAAATTACTCGGCGCCGTATTGGTCGGCGAAGTCGAAGCCTACGGCACGCTACAACAGATTTGTGTGAACGGCATGGATTTACCGGACTCGCCGGAACAACTGATTCTGCCAGCGGTAGAAGGTGGCGGCATGGCCATCGGTGTTGATGCATTGCCGGAAACTGCGCAAATCTGTTCCTGTTTCGATGTGACCAAAGGCGCTATCTGCTGTTCTGTACAAAATGGTGTAACCACCATGGCCGGCATCAAAGATGCCACCAAGGCCTCTACCGGTTGCGGCGGTTGTGCGGCGCTGGTTAAGCAGGTCATGGATTGCGAGCTCACCAAACTCGGTGTGGAAGTGAACAACAATCTCTGTGAACACTTTGCCCATACGCGGCAAGAGCTCGCGGATATCGTGCGCGTGAAAAAAATTCGCACTTTTGATGAATTGCTCGACCAACACGGTCACGGCCTGGGGTGCGATATTTGTAAACCTGCTGTGGGTTCTATCCTGGCGTCTTACTGGAATGAATATGTGCTCAAGCCGGAACATATCGGCTTGCAGGACACCAACGATATCTTCCTCGGCAACATGCAGAAAGACGGCACCTACTCCATCGTCCCGCGCATCGCCGGCGGCGAAATTACACCTGACAAATTAATTGTGCTCGGTGAAGTGGCTAAAGAATTTAATCTCTACACCAAGATTACCGGCGGCCAGCGTATCGATTTATTCGGCGCACAATTACATCACCTGCCGACCATCTGGAAAAAACTGATTGACGCCGGTTTTGAAACCGGCCACGCCTATGGCAAAGCCGTGCGCACCGTGAAATCCTGTGTGGGCAGCACCTGGTGTCGTTACGGCGTGCAGGATAGCGTCGGCATGGCTATCGCTATCGAAAATCGTTACAAGGGTTTACGCGCGCCGCACAAATTAAAATTTGCTGTCTCCGGCTGCACCCGTGAATGTGCGGAAGCGCAATCGAAAGACATCGGCGTTATCGCCACAGAAAATGGTTGGAACCTGTATGTGTGCGGTAACGGCGGCATGCGTCCACGTCATGCGGATTTGTTTGCCACCGACCTTGATGATGACACCTTGATTAAATATATCGACCGCGTATTGATGTTCTACATCCGCACAGCAGATCGCTTACAGCGAACCTCGGTGTGGCTGGAAAATCTGGAAGGCGGCCTGGCCTACCTGAAAAAAATTGTCATTGAAGACAAACTCGGTATCGCACAAGACCTGGAAGATGAAATGACCAGCAATGTCGGAAACTACCAGTGTGAATGGAAAACCACCATTGAAGATCCAAGCAAGCTTAAGCGTTTCAGCCATTTCATCAATTCAAAAGCGATTGATGAAAACCTGGCGTATGTGATCGAACGGGATCAACCACGCCCTGCTACCAATGAAGAGCGTGAACAAAAAATCCCGTTGATTGAACTGGTAGAAAATTAATCGATACGCATAGCTCGCCTCACCGGGCGAGCAAGATATTTCATCAACAATCCATAACGAGAAGCCATTATGAACACCATGACAGCGACTTCCGAAATCACCCGTCACGCCCAGGTCTCCGACTGGACCAGCGTGTGCGAAGTCAGCGACCTGACACCGGATACCGGCGTTTGCGCATTGATCAATCAAAAACAAATCGCGATTTTTCATTCACGCCGGCTGGATGAATACTTCGCCATCGGTAACTATGATCCTATCGGCGAAGCTAATGTGTTGTCACGCGGCATTATCGGCTCCATCGGCGACGCCGTGGTAGTCGCCTCACCTTTATACAAACAACATTTCAATTTGCGTACCGGTGAATGCCTGGAAAAGCCGGAACACATCGTACCCACTTATGCCGTCCGCATTCAGAATGGCCAGGTGCAGGTACACGCGTAACCCTTTATCACTCGACCCTGCCGCCCTTAAACCGGCGGCTTTTTTCCCCGCTTCTTCGACGACTGCTTCATGAAGTCGGCCTCTGGGGGCAGCTTTTGCTGCCCCTCTTTTTGCAAGTCCATCACCCGCGCTCTTCATGCCCCCTAAAAATCGCTAAATTAAAAAAAGACCCACTTAAACGAAGCGAGGAATATCGCCTAAATCGTCAACTGGAGTACAGGGAGTCTTCAAAGACTTACAAATGATGATTGGCATCCTAATTGCTTCCGTTCTTTCTATTGGCGGTTTCGAGAATGCGCAGAAATTGTGCATGAGATATAAGCCTCTACTAAACTTGCTATGCCAGTAACTTTTCCGTGCCACCGATGCCCCGCAACAATAATTCATCTGGGTGAGCTTTGGGTTGATGAAGACAAACACATATAACGCGCTACGCCTTTTCGCGGGTCTGCTAACCATTATTATTGTGGTGGCTCAGCAATATGTGCCGGAAAAACGGATAAAAGTAGTACCTAATAGTAGCTACCCACAATCTCTTTACGGTCCGAGTAATGCAGACCCGGAGCATCAAGTTCGTTGGATCAATGAGGATGAACATCATTGGGTTTGCACATTTTCCCCCAAGGATGATTATTCCTGCGGCTACTCGGTCAGCATGAGCATTGATAACGTGAAAGGTCTGAATCTGGAGGCATACGAAGGAATAAACATCAAACTTAACTATAAAGGCGATGCGTCGCGCCTTCGTATTTATATGCGTAATTACAATCCAGCCTATGCGCGAGGCAATCCCATTCTCTCAGCCAAATTCATTTCAACTATTATTCGCACCGAAGACTTGAGACGAGGTGCGTTTATCAAACTTTCTGAATTCAGTGTCGGCGAATGGTGGATAAAGGAATACGACATTCCCCGCGAATACGCGGCTCCGGAGTTTTCCAATATCGTCAGCATGGGTTTCGATTTTATTAGTAACGGTGCGCATGAAGTTAATGTCGAGTCCATTGACCTCACAGGCTCCTGGTTTTTACGGGAATCGCTCTACCTTGGCATCATTATTTTTTGGATGGCGCTGATCATCTGGGAAGGAATTCATCGTTTCTACATCGTTTATCGCGATTCGCGCATGGCGCAACAGAAAATCGCCAAACTTGAAACGGATTATGATTTGCTTGAGCTGGAAAAATCTGAATATGAAGCACTGTCGACGACGGACGTTTTAACCGGTGTATTCAATCGCGCCGGCGTGCAAAAAATTGCCACTAATGTATTCCAGCAAAATCATGAAGATCGCCATCTCGGTATTCTCCTGTTTGATATCGATAACTTTAAAAATGTAAATGATCACCATGGCCACGATTGTGGCGATAAGATATTGAAAGAACTGGCGCAACTTATCTCGCAGAATGTTCGACAAAGGGATGCGTTCGGTCGCTGGGGTGGCGAAGAATTTGTGTTGTTATGTGTAAAAATCAGTGAAGAACAGATACAAGCACTGGCGGAAAAATTACGAAAATTGGTGGATGAACATCAATTTACCCCCCAACAGGCATCACACATAACGGTGAGTGTAGGTGCAACATTAATCACGCAGAACGACAGCTTTGACGCGGCGCTAAAACGCGCGGATCTTGCACTATATGACGCCAAACACCAAGGACGGAACCGTGCAGTATTTAAATCTGCCTGACACGCTCTTCATAATCGCCCACCCCATCTTGGCCCGAGGTTTGCAGCTCAAATAACCGGTCTTTGGCGAGCAACTCACTTCATACTTATCGATAACATGCAGGTGCTTGAGATCGCCGAAAAAAATGTCTGTCATTATGGTAAGGCAATCGCTATGGAATTCGTTGCAACCGGTAAAAATTTCAAAACTTTGGCAAGAATGGGTTACGGTGCTAGAGGTGCCGTTTATTTAACGATCGGAGGATTGGCATTGTTGACCGCCTTCGGTGAAGGCGGAGAAACCACTGACAGTAAAGGCGCGCTGATGGAGATCATGCAGCAGCCGTTCGGCACAGTATTGCTGGCGATCCTGATTATTGGTTTGCTTGGCTATTCCGCCTGGCGATGTGTTCAGGCGATTAAAGATGCGGACAATCACGGTACCGAGCCAAAAGGTTTAGCGATACGCGCGGGATTGTTTGTCAGTGCAATCTCGCATTTATTATTAGCGGGCTGGGCGGCAATGGTGCTAGCCGGTGAAAAAAGAGGTAGCAATTCTTCAGGCGACGGTGGCAGCATGCAAGAAAACGGTAAAGCCTTTTTGGAAACGGACCCAGGCCAAATCGTGATTGGCATCATCGGTATCATTGTGATTGGCGTCGGCGTTGCGCATATGTACAAAGGTTGGAAACGTCGGTTCGAACGCTATATGGACATTCCGGGTAATCAACAACAATGGGCGCGCCCTGTGTGTCAATTTGGTTTGATCGCGCGCGGCGTTGTGTGGTGTATCGTTGGTTGGTTTTTGTTGCGCTCGGCCTTCTGGGCGAGCAGTGGCGAAATTAAAGGTATGGCCGAAGCATTGGATACGTTGCGCACTAACGCCTACGGGCCCTGGTTATTTACGCTTGTCGCTGCGGGCCTGGTTGCGTTCGGTGTTTATAACGTGCTTGAAGCACTGTATCGACGCATTGATCCCCACTGAACAAGGCGGGATAGATTCAATAGCATCCGCTAATCTATTCCGTCCCTCATTGTTAATTCCAACAGACTTATGCAAAACCGCATCACCGCTTAGAACAGAATTTCTTGAAGCCCCGCACAAGAAAAAATTAATGGCGCCTGGTTTATCTCTGACGCCTTGCGGTGGCAATCGTTTCCTCTTACATATCTTCCTGCTTTACCCACCGGACGTTCGCTTCTGCCGTGAGGACGTTTTCCTTTCCCGCCACAAAAGGATTCTGTCATGAAAATGTCACAAGGCTCTGTTTACCGCGCGACCTCGCATCTTCTAATGATTATTACCGCTTCGCTGCTTCTCACGGGGATTTCTTTTACAAACGCTACTTCAGCGGCCCTGCCCTATTGCGCCGATGTATTCGGCAATGGCGTACAAACCTTCAACAGAAACAGTTACGTTCATTTTGCTTATAACGCACAAATTGTAAATCCCACATCGTCGCTGATTACAACCGGCAGTATTGAAACGCATCCTTTTTCTATCCGTAAAAGTTGTTCGGCGGAAGACTGTGTTGCTACACAAACCAGCATCACCAAACCACAAGATCGACGCAGACTCACCACAACCGCCACAACGCAAATCATTATTCCACGAGACAAGAAAATTACCTTAGGCGCAACGGGTGTGACCGAGTTCGGTGAAATCCGCGTGTCTGAATGGGCCACTGGAGTTTTCTCTTCTAGCAACAATAGTTACATCATTGACCAACTCAGTCTCGGTTATAAAAGTTCATTACGTTTGCCCGCCGGCGAGTATTGGGTACGCAACCTCCAGATGGATGTCGAAAGCCGTATTGATGTGATGGGCGAAGGTACCGTGAATCTTTATGTGATCAATCCGCTTGTTGTGCCACTGAATGTGAAGATCAATACCAACACCAAAAATCCTGCGCAGATGACGATCTACACCTACGATTCCGCAGAGTTTAATGTCGGTAGCCAAACCTATGCGTTCGTGCGAACAAACAACGAACTGTTTTTACATCATCGCGCACGCATCACGGGCGGTGTGGCAGCGCATTTGGTTGACATGGGCACCGAGAGCCAAATCGTTTATCACGAGCAAGGTGCACAGATGCTGGACTTTACTAACATCTGCCAATCGTCTGGTATTACGCCACCGGTTGATGTCACGCCGCCGGAAATCGTCAGCACGTTTATTGATGAAGATCCTTCATCAAATCGCGCAACGTTTATCGCGGTCATCAGAGACACGGGTGATAACGCCAGCGGTATCGCCAGCGTCGTGTTGCGCAGCGATACCGAGGAATGGCCGATGGAAGTTAACGGCGACACTTACACACTCGATGTAACACTGGTTACCGGAGAGAATGTTTTCACTGTGGTAGCACGGGACAATGCCGGCAATGAATCCAGCCAGTTCGACCTTAGCCTGTTTTGGTCGGAACCCGAGTTTGTGAACATGACTTATCTCGATTACACCTACGAACCAACGCTACAGGTTTCAGGCGAAATCCACACTTACTGGCCGTTGGAGGATCTTACTTTCACTATCGCCCATGAACCCGTTCCTCTGATTCCAGTGGAAGAAGGGATCTATCGTTTTGAAACAACCCTGGATCTGGACGAAGGCGTTAACCGTTTTTACATCAACATCACGACACCTATTCATGATTTGGAGTACCGGCTCGATACATTTTATGAACAGCCCGGTTTAGATCCGGAAAAATAGACCTGCTTACCCCACTACCGATGATGCCCTCTTGGGCATCATCTTTTTTAGAAAATTTTCTTCAAAAAAGTTAAAGGATTGTCCTATGAACACGAATAGCCAACGCCTGCCTGACAGAAAAACATGTCCGCGTTATTTATATTGGCCAGGGCTTATCGCCGGGCTGATATTTTCAGTCCATTCCATCGCCGCAGATCTTCCTTATTGTTCAGACGTTTACAGCAATGGCCTGCAAACCTACGGCAAAAACAGTTACATATTGTTTGATTACAACGCGCAACTGGTTAACGCTTCTTCTACCGAACTCAACACCGCCCGCGTAGAAAGCCATCCTTGGTCAATACGTAAAAGTTGTACCACCGATGCCTGTGACACCAGTGGCTTAACCGCGCCGCGAATCCGCGATAACCGCAAACTCCGAACGCATTCCGGCTCAGAGGTTGTCATACCTGCGCATAAGAAAATCACTATCGGGGAAAACGACACAAATGAATTTCGTCGGATAGAACTATCGGCGTGGTCTACCGCCGTCTTCTCATCGCAACACAACACATACATCATTGATCAATTGGATGTGGGCTACAAAAGTTCATTGCGTTTACCCGCTGGTGAATACTGGATACGCGATCTCAATATGGAAGTCGAAAGCCGCATTGATGTGATGGGTGAAGGCACGGTTCATCTTTACGTACTCGACGCCCTCCAAGTGCCGATGAATGTCAAGCTCAATGCCAACACCCATAATCCGGCGCAGATGACGCTTTACACTTACAACACCGCTGAGTTTCATGTCGGCACTCAAACCTATGGGTTTGTGCGTACCGAGAACGAATTGTATTTGCACCATCGCGCAAAAATTGCCGGCGGTGCACTCGCAAAATTTATTGATATGCGCACGGAGAGCCAGGTGACCTACGATTTTTCGGCCGCACAAAAACTCAGCTTCCCGAAAATTTGTCGCGCCGCTCCGGAAGCGGAACCTGGCGATACTACACCGCCAGAGATCGTTGAAACCTTTAATGACGGCGATACCACGACAAGAAAAATTGTCTTCGGCGCTGTAGTCCGGGACACCGGCAACAATGCCAGCGGCGTCGCCAGCGTTATCGTCCAGACTCCTGACGGCGAATTTCCCATGCAAGCAAATGGCGATACCTACACCGTTGAATTAACCTTGGCAGCCGGTGACAATTTGCTTACGGTAATTGCTCTTGATCATGCAGGCAACCGTAACGAATATATAACGGGGGCCATACTCATCTCTCCACCACGATTTGAAAACCTTTCGTATCCTGAAAACACACCGACACAGCCTGTTCTTATGACGGGCGAAGTTCACAGCTACTGGCCTGCGGAAGATCTTACCGTACATGTCGCCGATCAACCGGTGACATTGATACCGGTTAGCGACGGCGTGTATCGGTTTGAGACCCTCGTTAAGCTTAGTGGATGGTATAACCGCTTCTGGATGGGTGCGTGGAATTCAATAGGCGAAGGTGGAGAAGAATTGTATGTAATCTTTTATCACCCACCGGCTTTTTATGTGCAGATTGATCAGCAAGATGTGGAGACTACTGCAGAATCCATTACCTTGACAGGTACCTTCGGCATTCCGGGTGAAGAGTTCAATACGCAAGTCACCGGTATCCGCGCATTCAGCTATACGTCCCCCGATGAATGGATTGGTACCATTGAAGAAATCAACGCAGACAGCGGCAGGTTTTCTGTAGAGGTTCCACTGGCGCCGGGCGTAAATGAGATTTCAGTGCAAGTGTTGAATACCAATGATAATTTTCCTTGGGAACGCGGCACCACTATCACACGAATCTTGCCTTAACGGTGAATGCGCGAAAGCGCTTGTGGTAACCTCGTACACAGTGCAACGAAAATGATCAAGATCCGTCGGGTTATGCCTTTGGCTAACCCGACCTACACTAAAGCTTCGAAACCCGGCGGTCGGCTTAGCGCAGCGTAATCCGACACCGCCCTCCCCAAAAATACACCGCCGGAATTTTCCACCTGTTCCGAAAAAATATTCTCACCCGTTGACAGCAAAAAAAATCGGCGTATTATCGCCAACAATTTTTCGGGCTCAGCCCACCACACATCACAGAGGAGTACTCGTTAATGTCTTATGCAGGAAAACGATTCGACTAACACCTTCCGAGTACTCACGCCTGGAAGGTCATTTACAAAACCTTCCAGGTCAGGCAACAAAAAAGCCCTGATCAGGTCACTGTTCAGGGCTTTTTCTTTTTGGTCCCGGTTGGTTTGATATATAGATACTCTTAGAGTAGAAAAAGTCATGCCTGTAAAAATTGAGTTAAACAAAAGCGCGAGCAACGGTGTAAAGCCGGTAAAAATTTACACCAACGACATCGAACAATCCGCGCTGACACAATTGAAACAAATTGCGCAGCTACCGATTGTTCACTCACACATTGCCGCCATGCCCGATGTTCATACCGGCATTGGTGCTACCGTGGGCTCGGTGATCCCGACACTCAACGCGATTATTCCTGCGGCGGTTGGGGTGGATATCGGTTGCGGTATGAGCGCGGTGCGCTTATCGGTTAAGTCTTCACAGCTGCCCGATAATCTAGCACCCATGCGCAATGCCATCGAACGCGCGGTACCCGTTGGCATGCAAGCGCATAAAACCGTGAACGTGCGCGCGAGTGCGTGCAAACAATTGGCGCCGGGTGTGGAGTGGTTATTTGAAAAGCACCCCACTGTTATGAAGATGCTCAAGCAGCCACAAACGATTTGGACAAAACAGCTGGGTACGCTCGGCAGCGGCAATCACTTTATTGAAGTGTGCGTCGACGAAAGCAAGGACGTGTGGGTCATGCTGCATTCCGGCAGCCGCGGCATCGGCAACGCCATTGGTCGTTACTTCATTGAATTAGCGAAGAAAGATATGGGCAAGCATATCCACAATCTGCCCGACAAAGACCTCGCCTACTTCACCGAAGGCAGCGAGCACTTTGTGGATTACGTGGCCGCCGTTAATTGGGCACAGGAATATGCGCGACTCAATCGCGACGAAATGATGGGTTTGGTACTGCGCGCAATCGCGCCTTTTCTGCCGTCGTTTCGCACGGATCGCCACGCGATTAATTGCCATCACAATTACGTTAGCCGCGAACAACACTACGGCGCCGAGGTGATGGTCACGCGCAAGGGCGCTATCAGCGCACGGGACGGCGAACTGGGTATTATCCCCGGCAGTATGGGCGCTAAATCCTATATTGTTAAAGGCAAGGGCAACCCGGAATCGTTTTGTTCCTGCGCCCATGGCGCCGGTCGCACCATGAGTCGCACCGCCGCACGCAATAAATTTCGCGTAAGCGATTTAGTACAACAAACCAAAGGCGTTGAATGCCGAAAAGATAAAGGCGTGATTGATGAAATACCTTCAGCGTATAAAGATATCGACACCGTTATGGAAAACCAATCAGACTTGATTGAAATTGTTCATACCCTACGACAAGTACTCTGCGTAAAAGGGTAAACAGGTAGGTAAATGTTTGAAACAAAAACACAGGAGCAATTATGACAAAAAAAATCAGCCGGTATTTACCGGGAATTTCATTGGGTGAAACCGCTCCCGCTTCCAAGGGAATCAAACAACCTAAACGAAACGGCCACGCATTTCACCCGATTATGAACAAAGGTGGCGCTCACGAGAAATCTAAAGGCGCCCAACGCGCAGCGGCCAAGCGACAAACGAACCAAAAAGTTCGTGAGTGGCTTGGCCGCCCTCTCTCGCTAAAACCAATCACGCGTGATCGAACTTACCCAAATAACATACTGCAATTTTTACTCAAAAATAATATAGCTGCCCGACTCATAAAAACTCCGTTTTAAGCATTACATGCTTACCCCTACCGGCGAAACCGTGTAAGGTTTTTGCGCCTCCAAGCTTTCTGATTTTCATGCATGCATGTCAATGAGAATGGCTTTCGCGGGGACAATTAAAATATAAAATTTCTAATGCCAATAGGAGAGCATGATGATATCTCAGAAAATAAAAGTCCTCGGTGCTGGCGCCCTGCTCAGCTTAGGGCTCAACATCAGCGCGCAAGCGGCAACGTGCGAATACGTTGTCAGTAACAACTGGGGTTCCGGTTTCACCGGACTCATTCGTATCACCAACACAGGCGCCACACCCATTAATGGTTGGAACGTCAGTTGGTCGTACCAAAACAATCGCATCACCAGCTCTTGGAATGCGACGCTCAGCGGCACTTACTCAGCATCACCCGCTGGCTGGAATAGTGTGATCGGCCCAAACCAAAGTGTGGAGTTTGGTTTTCAAGGTGAAAACAACGGCGGCGTCGCCGAAATTCCGCAGGTGACCGGCGCGGTTTGCGACAGCAACTCCGTACCGTCTTCAAGCGCTAGCAGCTCATCGGTAATGTCCAGCGCATCAAGTCTTTCATCCAGCGCTTCTTCAAACAGCAGTGCCGCGAGCCTGATACTCCAGGAGCGCCGCGCGGGTGTGTGCCAAGAAGACGCTTTCGAGAGCCTACACACCGGCTTCACGGGTGATGGTTACATCAATACCCCCAATCAAACCGGCGCAAACATTGTGTGGAGCATCAACGCCGCACAAAGCCGGCAATACACCTTGCAATTACGGTACGCCAACGGTGGCACTGCACGCTCAGCGGAATTGCGCGTTAACGACGGCGCGAATGGTGCGCACAGCGTTACCTTTGCCAACACCGGAAATTGGACCAACTGGCAACAGGCGTCGGTAACGGTGGATTTGGTGCAGGGAACGAACGTTATTGATTTGCGAGCGCTGGGCGCCGAAGGCCTACCCAATCTCGATAGCTTGACGATTACAGGCGGGAGTGCGACAGCAGGTAGTTGTCCCAACCTGCCATCATCCAGCTCGTCATCTTCAAGCTCATCCAGCAGTACGCCGAGCGGCGGCGGTTTGGCAGGGCAATATCCCTGTAACGGATCGACGGCGGGTTATAACGCGGTGTTAAGCAAGTCCGGCTCGAACTGGAATCTCACGCGCAATGGCTCGACATCGAATCTGGGTAGCGACACGCGGGATGCCATCCAGCGCGCGCTCGACAGTTTGTCCGCAGGAAGAACGCGAATGGAGAGCTTGCTTGTCCAGGGCTCCGGTACGCTCAGCGCCAACTCGCGTATCAGTCTGCCAAGCTACACGCTGCTCAACGTGTGCGGCACTTTGGAAGCAACCGGCTCGGGTTCGGGTGACAACGCACCCATTTATGCGCGCGGCCGCCAACACATCAGCATCCCTAACGTTCGCATTGCAGGCACGCCGCCCTACGCCATGTTCTTCCGCGATGTCAGCGATCTTCATCTTGGTAGCGTCGACATTCGCGTGGGCGGAGGAGCCGGTATTCGTATCGACAACCACGGCAGCTCGAATCGGGATAACAAGGTACAACGTATTCGCCTTGACACCGTGTACGTGGAAGGAACCGGGGGCCACGGCGTAGAAACTTATGGTGTTAACAATATTACTGTCGGCACAGTCACCGCACGCAACACGGGTTACTCGGGCCTGATCTTTAATGACACCACCAACGCCGTCGTCGATCTGGTTGACGCCCAAGGTGCAGGCACCGGCACCGGTTACGCCGCCTTCAGGATGGCGAATCGCAATGGCCGCGTAGGAAGCAGTTATCCCACCAACATTCATGTTAAGAAAGTTGTGGCACGCGGCGGCGGACGCGGAATTTTTTGCGTATCACAAAGTGGCGGCGCGTTGATTGACGAGATAGACCTCGCCAATACCGGCGGCAATTCTGTACTTATCGAAAATTGCTACAACGTGACGATTGCCTCCGGCAGAATCAGCGGCGGTGGCGAATTCCGTATTGCAGCGCGCAGTGAATTTCCTAACACGTCTGATATTACAGTTAGAAATTTGAGCGTGAGCGGCATTGCGATACGCGAAAGCCCTTGTGCTGATGGCAATACCAGCTTCTCGAATATTTCGTTGTCAAATGGTGCAACGTTAAACGTGTGTAGATAAACTACACATCAAGACACCCTGTGCACAGGGTGTCTTGATCCCCTTCTATTAGCCGCCAGCTTAGAAAAACTCCTAAACCATAGTGAGCATCGATATAGCGGTTTCATCTACGCCTTTTGATCGCAATATTTTCAGCTATTGCCTTTTTAGAACACCTCCAGCAGAATTTCCTCATCGACGAGCAACTCGCTCCGAGAATCAAGACATAAGGATTTCACCTCAAGGAATGCACCATGGCAATTGACCCCAAATGGAAAGACACCGTAAAACAAGGCATTAGCGATTCAAAGTGGGACAAATACGATAACGTCATCAAAGCAGAAGTTGATGCTTATGCGTTGAAATTCAAGGCGTTAGCTTCAAAGGTAAATTGGCTACTCATAAAAGCCATGCTTTGGTCAGAAAGCGGTGGACCAACCAACAGCGCTTGGAACACGCGACCGCTTCAGATTGGTAACACTGGCGACCCCGCTTACGCCGTTCTCAAAAACGGGACCGAGGGAAGCGATCTGATAATGAGTGATGATCTGAAAAAATCAATTGCCAGCGGATCAATCAACACCCCAGAAGTGAACATCAAAGCCGGCATCGCGTATCTTTATACCAGAATGGCCGTCACAAATATCGTTTCTGTCCGCGACTTAAAAGATAGTAAAGAATACGAATATACCGTGGTGGCAGGAGACAGCCTGGAGAAGATCTCCAAGAAAGTTAACACAACCATTTTTGAACTACGTCGGTTGAATCCCAAGAGCAGCGGTATTCTCAAAATTGGGCAGAAGCTAAAATACGTTAAAGCCCAAATGCAACGATCAATCATTAGCTGGCGTGAGTTCTCGGCGGACGTGGTGGCTGACAGGTACAACGGCGGTGGTGATATTAACTATGCTGCAAAACTCAACTATATTCTGGACGATGTTTTCCCCAAGCTGGTAAGGAAGAAATAACGTGAAGAGAATTTCCTGCGTATTGGTGCTATTCGGCACCTCAACTTTATTTGGCTGCCAGCCAGATGCTCCAAAGGACCAAGCACGATCAAGCGAAGCTAACACAACCGGCACCGTGAGATCGCTCGACGATCAAGCCTATCTTGTGCAATTGGTAAGAGAATCTGAAATAGCCAACAATGAACGTTCGCTTGTGCATGTTAGCCACACATGCACACTTCAGATAAACGGCGAGGCTTTTGCCGTTGTTGATATGAGGGAGCTGGTTAAAGGTGCGACAACCGCCAGGGGCATCAACCAAATCCTTCTGCTTAATTCGGGAAGTCAATTAGTTAACAGACTCGAATACGGCAACGCAAGACCGCTGTTCTGCGAAGGCAATAAACTCTATTTGCATGGCGATGTGATTCCCGACGGGCAAGCAGAAGAAGGCAATGTTCTGGTTTTTGAGGATGCGGGTTTTGCGGTTACGGCTATTAAAGAAGACCTGAATGCGAAGCTACCCGCTCAATAGATCCATATCCCCATGCCATTTACCATCGGGCCAAACCGCAGGTGCGCTTCCTAAAGTCACCCTCGGCTTGGCCCCACTTTTTTGTGTAGCCCCGCGTAATATCGGCTGGCGCACTTATCATTTATAGTCTTTACTTAGCGGAACGGCAGGCTTAAGTCTCAAGTCAACGTTCAATGCAGCCGACAAGGATTATAAGGAATAGTAAGTGTTGCTTCTCTTCCAGATTGTTCCTTTCTACATTTGCACCCTTCTCGGCTCATAAGCTCAAGCAGAACAAAGTGGAGCGAAGCGGAATGGCAAAAATGCAACTTAAAAGCCACCGTTTATCGCAACGTTAGATGAACCGGATTGAACTATCGATAATGAGGAAAAAATAATGGAAAACAAAATATCATTCTTTGGGAAAGAGTACGCTGTGGATGATGCGATAAAGAAAATGAATGGGCATCTCTCATGGTTTTTCTGGATAGCCGGCCTTTCGCTTATAAATCTCATCTATGCAATCCTGGATCAAGATTATTTCATGGTTGCTGGATTGGGTCTTGATTCTGTACTTGCAGGATATATATCTACTTCTGAAGAACAATTCAATTCTATCCAGCTGTATCTTGGTTTCGCATTTGTAGCCTTTTTTCTAGTATCTGGGTGTTTGGCAAGAACCAACAACATCTTCGCGGTTGGCATAGCAACCGCGATCTATGCAGTTGATACGGTTATATTCGCCACATACTATTTTGATTTTGTCAGTTTACTTTTCCATTTGTGGGCAACAGTTTCTTTAATTATAGGTGGGGTTCTAATGAGTAAGCTGAATCGAGTCTCGCAACCCGGAGAGGCGGCCGGCGAAGCCACCTAAAACCAATATGCGGACCAGAAGGTCCGCATTATTGAACTGTTGTGCAGCCACCGAAAGTTAGAGAAAATGGAATTGTTTGAACTTATATTCATAAGCAGCGTTTTTATTTCTGTATCTGTTTGTTACGGGTACTTAGTATTATTCCGTAAATACCCGGTAGTCTACTTTGCTAATACAGTCGGCTTAGGAGTGTTAGTTGGTTTTGGCGTAGCAGCGTCAATACAGTTTGGATACCTAATATTTATTGTTTTTTTGTCCGCACCAATACTGGCTTCTTACTATATTATTAAGTTTCTGCCATTTAGCAGTTTGCATGAAAAATATGTTGTGCTGTTGTTGGTGGCGGCATTTGTAGGATTTTGCGGTTCTCTATCTTGTCTATGTTGTATTAACACGTTGTAAAGTCAGCATAAAAACTAATATGCTGCCTGGGCATTTGGGCTGATAAATGCACTCTGGTTGGCTTTTTTATATTTCAATAAGAACGTCACGAACGAGAGCTTATTGCGGTTTAACAATCATTTGATCTCGAGCGGAGAAAGAAAATTTTTGAAATGAAGGCGGCACAATACGAATCTTATTTTAGAAACAAGCTGAAAAAAATCTTGGAGTACTTGAGCCAAGATACAAATACCACATGGTAATTCCGGGAGTCTTAGGTGGCGAGTATGGTGGCAAAAATGTGAAGGTTGCGCCACTTATTGAAATAATAAGATTTTCTGGCGATGTCGGCAAGCAAATTTAAAAGGCTCCTAACAAAGTGCTGCAACCCACGCACTGCGTGCGCTGGACAGTTTGTAAGTCGTGGCTTTGTGGTTTTGCTGCGCAAAAGTAACCCACAAAGTCACGACCTAAAAACTGCCGTTGTACACGGCGTTATGAATACAGGAAAAACACCGAGTGAACGAAAATCAATTTTGGAAGATTATAGAGTCAGTTAAGAAGTCGGCGTCTTCGGCGGAAGATAGACCTGATTTACTCGCTACAGAATTGAAGTCTTTATCAGCAGGGGAAATTAAGGATTTTGACGAAATTTATTTTGACCAAATCATAAGATCTTATAGGTGGGATCTATGGGGCGCTGCTTATGTGATAAACGGCGGTTGCTCTGATGATGGTTTCAAATATTTCTGTGACTTTCTAATATCGGAAGGAAAGGAGGTTTTCGAGGCGGCGTTGAATGATCCAGAGTCACTAGCTTTGATAGAGGATCTAGAAGAGCCGGAACTGGAAGGTTTCAGTTATGTGGCGGCTGAATTGTACGAAGAAAAGGCAGGTAAAGAGCTGCCAGAATATTCAAAGTCTTATCCAGAAGACCCTGTCGGACAGCCCTGGGATGAAGATAGTGTAGATAAGCTGTATCCAAAATTGGCAGCAAAGTATTGGTAACTAAAATTCATAACAAGCAAAGGCACGCCGACCCAGCGAGTAACCGCCTTAAAAAGGAGGTCGTTCTTCGCTGGTCGGGTGCTTAGAGCGTTATGGTTAAAGGTCCGCTTTTGGCCGTTATGCGTTGTATTGACCTGAATAAAATTCAATGTGCCAAAGTGGCTTAATTGTGCCCAAAGCAGAGTATGAACAAGCAGTTCTAATTTGACGAAGCGTCGGTGCTTGAAATTTTATCTAAATTAGAAATTAATCGCTTTAGAAGCTTTATCAGCTTTAACACTTCCGCATCAGTAAATCCCGCCAATGCTTCTCTGTTACCCTCAAGTAATGTCAGTATTGCTTCTGGCATTCGCTCCTGTGCATCTTTAGTAAGTAACACATGACTACTTCGTCCGTCAGCCGGATCGCGTGTGCGCTCTATCAACCCATCTCGCTCCATGCGGTTAAGCATTTGCGCCATCGGTGGCTGTTCAACTTTCGCAAACCGGGCAAGTTCACTCTGTGTGCTTGCATGCCCACTTTGTAGTGCTATAAGCACAGGTAGTTGACCAACGCCAAAACCAAGTGGTTTCAGTCGAGCTTCGCTGAGACGCGCAAATCCCCTCGCTGCCAGACTGATGAGATGCCCAGGCGTACTCAGTGCATCTTCATTCATATCACCCCCTCCTTTTTTAATAAAGCTTGACAAATGCATATGCACATATATATTTACATAGAAAGCATATGCACGTATGAATTATGCGAAAAATGGATTCTACTTATGTTGGAGAAATTACGCCAGCATCATATTCAGTTCTGAGGCGTCAAGCTGACGGACAAGTCTGCGCTGCTAAAGCGTTTCAGTCGTCAGGGAAAATATTGTCACTTCCGACGATATTTTAAGCAGGCAGGAGTTAGCTGTGTGATGTATCGAGAAAAAATATTCAATTAACGTTTTAAATTTAAGGGGCCTAATATTGCGACAGAATAATTTTATCTACTTTTCGTTTTTTATTGTTTTTGGAGGATTCGTTATGAATATTGATGCAAACACAATCTCTACTGATAAGAAAAATCACAATACTGCAGCAATCCAATTGCTGAGCGCGGCATATGCAGCATTTAATGCACGGGATATTGATGCTGCCGTTAAACTCATGAGCCCTGACGTGACCTGACCCAAAGCTTTTAAAGGAGGATTTGTCAAAGGTCCAAGCGAAATTCGCGACTATTGGACCGAACAATGGACCGAAATAAATCCAAGAGTTGAACCGAGCGCATTCTATCCGCAAAATGACTCGCAAATTCGAGTAGATGTACATCAAGTAGTGCTTAACTTAGAGGGGAATATAATTTCCGATGAACACGTATGTCATCTTTTTACGATAAAAAGTGGGTTAATTCAAACTATGGAGCTGTGTTCACATCCGTAACGCCTGTTCGAGGCTGTTAATTACTTCAAGCTAAAGCCGCAGCCTTATCGAATGATACTCTGAAAGTCTGCTTTGGTCGAAAGCAACCGTCTTTAAGAAATATTTTTCTCCACATCGCAAAGGCGATGCATCTATAAGTAGTTATACACTACTCGGTGGCTGGCGCCAATGACACCGAAAAGGCCGCGCGTTCAATACCATTTTCCAATCGAAATAAAAATTTATTGTTTCCTTGTTTCAGGTGCACTTTGCGGTGCCCTTGCGCGAGTGACCAAACCCGTTCGTGGTCGGTACTTTGCCAAACCAGCATATCGTTGACCCACAATTTGGATTGATCGTCGCTGCCTATCGCTAGCCATAAATCCTGCGCGTGTTCCGAAAACACTTCCGTGTAAGCGTAGTAGACCGCGTAGTCGGTAAAGTCCGGTGGGATGATCGGCAGGTGATCAAATTGGATATATTGCCACTTGAGCAAGCGGTTACTGTCGCCGATATAAAGCGCATCTAAATCAATACTCATTTCCGGCGGGAAGCGGGTGTGGATATTTGCCCGGCCGGGGTTGGGGAAAGGACCAATAAAATACCAGGCATTGAGCACTACCCATTCAGCTTTTTCTCCGGATGCAGCGAGCTTGCGTGAAAAGACCATTTTTTGCCGCTGGTTAATGTGGGGCGCAGTCAAAGGTTTCTTTTCGGTATCATCACCAGCAACGGGCTCACTTGCTCGACGGCTAGCGAGCGCTTTCATGGCTCGACTTACATCTTGTACAGAGCCTTGAGCCATGCCACTAAAGTAATGCTCAACCGAGAGCGGATTATTGGGATCAAGGCTGTCTTCGCCATTGCCCTGTGCTTGAAATTCAGCGCTATTGCCTTGTTGTTTTGCAGCTTCGCTACGCATCATTTTACCTAACAGCTCGCGCGCTTCCAGTTGGTTTTTTGAAACCGCCTGCACGAGTTCTTCATCGGACAATTGCTCAACAGAATTTTCTGCGGAGGCTACTTCTGGTGCATCCTTGGGATCTTCATTTGTTTCTTTCTCATTGCTATTTTTTTCGGCTTCGGGCTCGGTTTCTGCTTCGGCTTCTTCGGTTAATGCAGCTAACTTTTCCTGCAGCACGTCATCACTAACTGCGCGAATTTCTTCTAGTAATTGTTCTGATCGAGCCAACAGGTCTTGCATGGATTCTGGTGGTGGTTCCGAATCGGATTCAGTCGTCGGATTTGAATCGGAAGGAGACTCTTCTTGCGTGCGCGTTAGGGAATCCACCATTTTCTTTACGGCTTCCATGTCATCCACACGCTCACGCATCGCGCGCTGGCGACTTTCGCGCGTATATTCTCGCGCTATTTCATGCGCAGGAGTTTCGGGAATATCCGGCGTATAAAACTCAGGATTGTGAAGCAGATAAAATATGACGGCGATATGTGCCCATATCGACAAGCTAAGAAAGGGATTACCTCCCAGAAAAGCTTCCATCCCCCAGGGTTTAGGCCGCGCGCTGGCATTGGATTCTGGCCCCGCTTGCCTGGGCTTAGTACTCGGCACGGGACGCTGCTCGCAAGCCAATATTGGTAAGCCCCTCGAACTCACACAGATCCATCAAGTGAACTATATGCTGTAAGGGCGTATTGCGGTCGCCATCAATCCGAATTCGCCGGTCGGGATTTGCAGCGGCTTGTTCTTTGAGTACCTGGTGTAACTCGTTCACGCTCAGGCGGTTATTATCCATATACAAATGTCCTTTGTAGTCAATTGCAATAACCAGGGGTTCCGGTAAACCGGCAGCAACCGACATCGCAGCAGCTGAATCAGGCAATTGAATCGATAGTTGCTGGAGTTCTGGATTCTCCTCAATTTTCTGCTGTTGAAAAGACGTGGCGACCAGAAAAAAAATGAGCAGCAAGAAAATACAATCGAGCAAAGGCGCCATGCTCGGTTCAATGCTTTCGTCGTCATCGAGATTAATACGCATGGTGTTACTCCCTGGCAGAGAACCATTCAGCCGTTAATTCGTTGATGATTTCCTCGAGCGATATACCGTACATCACCGTGCGGCTTTTGAAGTAGTGATGAAAACCCAAGGCGGGTAACGCTGCGCTTAAACCTGCCGCCGTGGTCAGCAAAGCTTTGGAAATACCATCGGCGAGAATAGCCGGGTCACCAATTGAACCCGTTGCCGCCACCACGTAAAAGGCTTCAATCATACCCAGCACAGTACCGAGCAACCCAGCCAGTGGCGCAATCGTGGCTACCACGGCTAACGGGTAAGCGCGCTGGAGATGGCGGCGCAAATCCATGGAGGCGATATCCCCCGCTCCCGTCGAAATGGTTTGTAGGCTTTGATGCCGGTGCTGATTGATAAAGCCCAACACCTTACCCAAGGTGCTGCTGCGCGACTTACACAGCTCAGCAATGGCGTCGTGCTGTCCCGCCTGCCATAACTCGCGCACCTGGTGCGTCAGCCCGTCGGGAAGGATGAATTTCTTGCGCAACCCCGCAAAGCGCTCGAACACAACGCCCACACCCATCACCGAAAGCCCAAGAATAATCAGCCCGGTTATACCAAACAAACTCAAGGTTTTGGCAAGCGTTAGCTCGGCCGACCATGCAAAAGAGGAAAAACTGGCGAAATAGCTGACGGTGCCTGCGAAAAAGACCGCTCTCTTGAAATCCATAAACGCTCCTGGTTTGATTATTCTGATGGATAGCCTGCAATCATTGCTGATATTGGTGGGGAATTGTAGTGTTATTTGTCATAGGATTTTTGCAGCGTTGCTTACCGAAAAATGCCGAAGCCGGCGGCGGAACTCCCATACGAGGTTCCCGCCATCGACCATGACCTAGAGGTGTTGTTTTATGGAGCCTGATAAATTTTGTCTCACTCGTTTCCTGGATGCTCAAGAAAACTCATACCCTACCGCTTTACGTGAACTCCGCGCAGGCACAAAGCGGTCGCATTGGATTTGGTATATATTCCCACAACTTAAGGGTTTGGGGCTGAGTTCGACGTCAGAGATGTACGGTGTGAATGGCCTGGCTGAAGCTCGGGCATATTTAACCAACCCGATTCTGCGGCAGCGGCTTATAGATGCTACGGAAGCGATGCTGGCTCATGCGTCTTTCGATGCAGCTACAACATTGGGCGAGCTTGATGCGCTAAAATTTAGATCGTGTCTTACGTTGTTTTCGCTGGCTGATCCAGACGAACCGATCTTTGCGAAAGCACTTGAACGGTTCTTCGGTGGGGAACGCGATGCGCGTACACTTGAGTTGTTAAGGGCGCGGGATTGTGATTGGTAATAGCCATTCTCCAAGCTCGCTCAACTACGATTATGAAAATTTAAAAGTATTAACCCATGAAAAAGTTTATACGCCTTACTACCTGGTTTTTTCCATTGTCAGTTTACTCGCAGGATTCTATCTCGTCCCCACGACACATTAAAGGAAACAGTTTTATGCAAACAACAAGAATAGGGTTTCTACTCTTTATCATGGCGATGATATTTCCTGCATGGTCTGAGGAAACCGCATCCAGGGTTATCGAGAACGGCGGCACAGGAAAGCATTCGGCCATAATGATGACCGAAGCTTCGCTACCGACCCATACGCTATTTCGGCCAGCTAACATCGATAAATTTAAAGGAAAAGAGGCCTTACCCTTGATAGTCTGGGGTAACGGTGCATGTTATGACTCACCATGGGAGCACGTAAACTTTTTGAACGAAGTTGCATCTCACGGATTTCTGGTTATCGCAATTGGCACAATGCCAACTGCAACGGGCGATCAGGTAACCGAACGTTCTACATCATCCAAATTGCTGGATGCAATTGACTGGGCTATTGCACAAAACAAGGATAGGAAAAGTATTTATTTTAAACGGATTGATACGAAGAATATCGCCGTGGCCGGTATGTCATGCGGCGGCTTGCAGGCACTGGAGGTTGCCGATGATCCACGCGTTTCTTCACTAGTGGTTTGTAACAGCGGCATATTCAACGATCCGATTCGTGGCAATGCCATGCCCATGATGCCCCAGCTGGACAAAACACAGCTGAAAAAAATTCACACACCCACCCTATACTTGCTCGGCGGACCATCCGATATTGCGTATAACAACGGCATGAATGATGTCGAGCATATTAACCATGTTCCCGTTTTTGTCGGCAACATTGACGTCGGTCATGGTGGAACTTATGCCCAGCCCTTCGGTGGCGAATATGCCAAGGTAGCAACAGCCTGGTTCAGCTGGCAATTGAAAGGCGACAAGAAAGCGGGAGAGTTATTTACCGGCAACCCGCCGGGGCTTTCCAAATTTCCGGGATGGAGTGTCGACAAAAAGAATATGCTCTGAGTTTTTATATTCATTGACTCTGCCTATCTCACCGCAAACTGATTTCAGACCCCGCGTCTGAAATCAGTCGTTCCAATCGCTCATCCAAACCCACCACGTCGGCTGTGCGAATATGGAATATCTCTTCAAGCACACCCCTGATTTCATCAACAGAACCAAGCTGTGTCTTTTCTGCTTCGCCCACCAAAGGATAGTAAGAATACTGCGTGCCATTCAGCACATGCCGCCCTGCCTTTACGGGACGGGCTGCAATCAGGCTGGTGACGAAGTGGGAGCTGGGGTGCGTCGACACGTACCAGTTGTATACCACGTAGTCCACTGGGTAATGCGCAGTGAGATCAAAAATGTAGAGCACGGTCCACTCATTCTTGATGCGTGCTTCAAGGCGGTAAAACTCGCGCTCGTGCGTGAGGCGATATTGTCCGTGGGGCGTGTTTTGAATTTCATTCACGGCGAACCGTATGGGTACGGTCAGAGTCATACCACCGAAACCGGTGTCTGCAATCCATTGTTCGCCATCGGCTTCTACCAGCAGTAGCATATGGCTGCGCGGCGTCGTGACATCATCCGCTACATTTAATCGCACGCGCGCCGCAAGGCCAATGGTCTTGAAACCGATCTGCTCCAGCACATACTGAAACACCGCGTTTTGTTCGAAACAATAACCGCCGCGCTTGGCGACTGTGAATTTTTCCAGCAAGGCAGGAATGCCCAAGCGCACTTCCGTTCCGGTGAAAGAAGACAGGTTTTCAAAAGGAATGGACTGCGTATGTTGGAGGTGTAATTGATACAGAGTGTCGAAGGTGGGTGCGAGGGGGCCGCTATAGTGAATGTGGTCAAGATAACCTGCGATATGTTTCATTTGGTTCCCCATTCTGGTTGCTCCATAAGGAATGGCAAAATATTGGCGGCACTATAAAACCTCAAGTTAGCTTGAGGTCAATAGGAGATATGCAAGCTTTCGAAAATTATGGTCAACAGGAGTTTACTATGAGTTCAGATAAGTTTGATCTCGTTCGGTTTTTGGATGCGCAGGAAAGTTCTTACGCCACCGCGTTAAGTGAGCTTCGTTCGGGCAGAAAGCGGTCGCACTGGATCTGGTACATCTTCCCTCAACTTAGGGGCTTGGGGCTCAGCGCCAACGCTGAGACTTTTGGCTTGGCCGGGTTAGCTGAGGCTCGCGCGTATTTAGTAAACCCCGTCCTCGGCCCGCGGCTCATCGAAGCAATGGAAGTCATCCTGGCCCATTCGTCTCTGGATGCCGCGTCAATACTGGGCGAGCTTGACGCGCTAAAGTTCAGGTCATGCCTTACGTTGTTCTCCCTTGCTAATCCGGCGGAACCTATTTTCCGGAAAGCTCTTGAACGCTTCTTCAGCGGTGAGCTAGATGCGCGTACACTTGAGTTATTGAAGGCGCGAGGCAATGAATGATCGGAATATGCCACCGTTGAAGCAACGACCTTTGCAGTTGCTGAGGAAGATACGCGTTCGCAGTCTTTACAGCAATTGGTCAAGGCTTTACTTGAGTTAATCGACATTAATCAGATTGCTACTTTCGGTCCGGCAATATTCTATTTTTGCCTAACCGAAACAGCAACACCCACTTCTTTGCGTTCCACACCTTTCAACCATCAAGGAAATTTGCACATATGAATGACTTTACTCACGATATAGATGCTGAAGAAATCATTAGATTGGTGGAAGGTTCGCAATTGCCAGACTTGAATGGGTATGATCCATTCTCACTTGAAGAGATAATGGAAGGCCGGAAAGTGCCAGGCGTGAGTGTTGCTGTTATCAAAGATTTTAAGGTTCATTGGAGTAAAGGCTACGGAGTAGCCGATATTTTAACCGGTGACAAAGTTACTGAAAAAACTCGTTTTCAAGCTGCTTCGATTAGCAAAGCAGTTAATGCGATGGCGGTGTTAAAGGCGGCACAGGATGGCGCGTTCTCTTTGGATGAGGATGTCAATAAATCATTAAAGAGTTGGAAAGTACCTACAAACCCATACTCAAAAGAAGTTCCTATTACCCCGCGAATGCTTGCCTCCCACACATCCGGACTTGGCGATGGTTTCGGATTCCCCGGTTATGCTCCGTCTAGTCCAATTCCATCTATCATTCAGATTCTAAATGGTGAAAGTCCTACCAACGTAAAGAAGCCAGAATTTGGTTGTCCATCCCTCGACGCTTTCAGTTATTCAGGCGCGGGCTCGATAATTCTCCAACAGTTGTTAATGGATACGTTCAGCAAAGATTACGCCGCGATCATGGAAGAGCTCGTACTTAAACCACTGGAGATGAATAACAGCACATTTTTGCAGCCCCTGCCGGAGAGTATGGATACCGTAGCCGCCAGAGCTCATGACGCCAGCGGCAATGCTTTAGATGCAAAATGGCGAATCTATCCAGAACAGTCAGCAGCAGGCTTATGGACAACCCCTAGCGACTTGGCCAAGTTTGTTATCGAAGTACAAAAATCGCTATGGAATAAAAGTAACAAAGTTTTATCCGTAGAAAACACCCAGCAAATGGTAAATCCTGTTGGCGTTGGGGAGTATGGCTTTGGTTTGAGAGTACTAAAAGAAGGTCAAGGTTGGTACTTTGAACATGGCGGCGGCAATTGGGGATTTCGTTGCCAAATCTTTTCTCACAAAATCAAAGGCTATGGATTTGCCATTATGACAAACAGCAGTCAAGGCAGCGAGATAATGAATGCATTCAAATATCGAATTGAAAGACACTATGGTTGGGATTCCATTAAAAAGTCATTTGTGATTTTTTAACAACGGATTCACTAAATATTTTTAAAGTTGGTCCCGTAAACCAATCATGCTTGTGAAAAGCCGGAACACCCGATCCGGGTTTTTTGCCATTCAAGCCGCTAACGATACCTTGTTTTTACGCAAATAAATAACCTGCAACGTAAGACCAATAATAAGCGCAACCAACAAACAGCCGTGCTATCGTTGCGATGCCTATGCAATACCTACCAGTAAGTGGGTCGTCAATGGCTAAACGAGGATTTATTGTTATTTTCTATCTTATGGTGACAAAACCAGCATGAATGCATTGAATGAAAAAGAGGGTGTTTGGTTTGTCTATGATGGCGAGTGCCCGATCTGCAATCACGCTGCCGAAGCCTTACGCATAAAGCAGGATTACGGAACCTTACATACGGTTAACGCCCGCGACACGAATGATGATCCGTTGATAGAGGAAATAAACCGGCTGGGTCTCGACCTGGACGAAGGCATGGTTATTTATACCAACGGTGAGTTTTTTCACGGCAAGGAGGCGTTAAAATTTATAGCCAAATATGGGGATAATAAAAATATTTTTATGGCAGCCTCCAAAGGATTGTTTTGGTCTGATCGTGTTGCCAGCTTGATGTATCCCTGGATGCGCAGTGCTCGCAATTGGTTTTTAAAGCGAAAGAAAGTTTATCGAATCGATAACCTTCAACTGAAAAGCGAACCTATCTTTAAATCGATCTTTGGTGATAGCTGGGATGAATTGCCGCTGGTGATGAAGCGACACTATGCTAACCGGCCTTATACGCAAGACTCAACAATGGTTAACGGCGTGCTAGAGGTTATGTGTAAGCCGCCCTTGTTATATATGTCGCCACTGATGAAGTTGTTGGGGCAGATCCCGACTCGCACTGAGAATAATGTACCGGTGACCGTTAGTTTCCAAAGTGATGTAAATTCAAAATCATTTTATTTCAATCGCATTTTTCACTTTGCCAACGAAGAACCATACACGTTCAAGTCGCGTATGCTTCAGATAAAAGGCGATGAAGTTATTGAAATTATGCGATTCGGTTTGGGCTGGAAATTTCGGTGTGCATGGGATGGCCAGAAAGTTGTCTTGTCGCACAAGGGTTATGCACTACAACTCTTCGGTCATTTGATTCCGTTACCTCTGACACTACTCTTGGGCGCGGGATATGCAGAAGAGCATCCCATTGATGACAATACGTTTGATATGCAAACCCATATCACCCACCCCTGGTGGGGAAAAATGTATGAGTACAAAGGGCGCTTCGAGTTACCAGAGTGACACGTGTTTTAATTTGGGTGATTTCGGTTTCTACGCGCGCATTTTCATCATCAATCCCGCAAAGAAAGCGGCGCCGGCAGCAGCGATGATCTGATGCTCGGGATGAAGCACACCAAAGATCACATTAGCGACAATCAAAGAAATGTATACATTCTTCTCCACATTGTTTTTGTTCAATTGGGCGTCATAAATTTCTTGTGTCATCGTGGATACTCCAAAGCAATACCGGTTTATGAAGCACATAAGGATCATGCGAAGTATCCTGATTCACGAATCCAGATATTGTTACAAACGCGTGTAGCCAGCGCTGATCTTTATACACATATATAAATTTCAGACGCCACTACAGCGAAGACAACATCTTAAGCAACTGCGGAATATCCACCGGCTTCACCAGATGATGGTCAAAGCCCGCATGCAGTGATTTTTGCCGGTCACTGTTCTGGCCGTAGCCGGTAATAGCAATCATCAGCGAAGAAGCAGTGTCAGGGCGGTCGCGCAGTTGGCGCGCGAGGGTGATGCCATCCATGTCCGGTAAGCCGATATCCAGCAAGCAGGCCTTTGGGGCCTCAGTGGCGGCCCGCACCAGTGCGGCCGTGGCGCTGTGTTCAATGGCGACGTCATAGCCGGCAATTTCCAGAATGGTTCCCAGCGTCATGGCTGCATCGACATTGTCATCCACCACCAATACGCGGGGGGATGCTTGCACCGGTGGCAATTCAGGCAGCGGTGTTCGAGCAGGGGTCAGCTGATGCGCAACGCGGGGCAGGGTTAATCTAAAGGTGCTGCCTTTGCCCAGCCCGGCACTGTGCGCGGTCACGCTGCCGCCGTGCAGGTTAACAAGGCTCTTGACGATGGCGAGCCCGATGCCCAGGCCGCCTTGCGTGCGGTCTGAATTTCTTTCGCCTTGGGCGAACATTTCAAACACGCGAGTCAGAACGCGTGGTTCCATGCCGATACCATTATCTTTTACCGTAAACATGACATTCACGTCATCAACCTCGACGGCGAGGGAAATGTCACCGCCGGAGGGGGTATATTTGGCGGCGTTGTTCAAGATGTTGGCAATGATTTGTACCAGCCTTTTCTGATCGCCAAAAATTGATGCGGCCACTGGCGAATCATGCACGGTTAAGTGGTGATGTCGCGCATCCATTATCGGGCGAACCTGCTCAACGGCGCTGGCCACAATTTGCCACGCGTCTTGAATTCCTTGGTCGAGTGTAACCAAGCCGCGCGATACTCGGGAGACATCCAGGAGGTCATCAATGAGGCCTGTCATGTGGCGTACTTGCCGTGAAATGATTTCGCTGGTTTGCTGAATTCTTTCGCGATCCAATGTTGGAACGCTGAGCAGTTCTGAAGCCGCACTTATCGGGGCTAAGGGGTTGCGCAGTTCATGCGCGAGCATCGCGAGAAACTCATCTTTGCGCCGATCAATTTCGCGCATTTCATATTGTCGTTTCCGTGCACGGAGTGCAGACGTGGCGGCGCTGACGAGAGTTACACTTCTAACGGGCCGGTCCAATAACGTCACGTTGCCCAATTTGAGATAGCGGCTGCGCATTTCCGGCGTGTCGGGTGCCGTTTGGCGCAACACCAAAAACGGAAAGTCAGACCAGGTAGGCTGGCTGTCAAGAAAGGGGCACACGGCTTTTAGAAATTCGACGCTCAGTGCTTCATCCGCCAAGATCATTGCACCAGCACCTTTACCCATTTCTTCAAAAGCTTCATCGAAGTGTTTGCACACATAGCAGTTCATTTGTGAGCGTTCGAGAACGTCAGCCAAGAGCCGACCGTCTTTGCCGGTCGGTGTATAAATGAGTAGACGGTTTTCCATCATTATTCACTACACCTGAAATTTGCGATCCAATCGCTCATCTACTTTGTATTTTCCTGTGATGTAATATTATCGAGAGGACTTACCACAGACGGCACACCGGTTAATACGCCCTGAAAATTATTGAGCACTGCGCCTACTTCAATGCCCTGTTTAGTAATACAGAGTCGACGCAATGTCGTTTCGTGAGCACTGCCGCGTTTTTTGAAAACAGATATTGCCTTTTCTACCGATCCACGTGCTTCGAAATAGCGCAGAACCAACACGTTATCTGCCATATAGCTGACATCGATGCCCGTCGTCATCGTTCCGACCATGCCTTGTTGAACGCCGATAAGAAACGTCGCCACGCCACGTTGCCCAAGATAAGTTAACACTTCATGCAAATGCGTCGACAGAAATCGGGCATGGGGCATGGCATTCAGATAGCCGTTAAGGCTATCAATCACAATAACTTTCGCTCCACCATCTGCCGATTTACACACGGCGTGCGCGAATTCCCCGGGTGACATCTCAGCGGGATCAATCTGATACACGCTGAGTAATCCGGATTCATACGGTCCCCGCAAATCCAGGCCAATACCTTTACTACGATTGAGTAGCGTGTTGAATGATTCTTCAAATAAAAACATGGAAGCTTTGTCGCCGCGCCCGGTAACCGCTTTTATAAACTGATTGGCCAAACTGGATTTACCGGTGCCGGGTGGCCCCGAGATGAGCGTACTTGATCCTTCCTCAATGCCACCACCGAGCAATGAATCCAACGCATCAAGCCCACTTTTAATTTGCCCGCGTTCCGCCAGTTCGCGCGATTCGGCAGCGACGACATTGGGATACACAACAATGCCGCCGGTGATGATGTTGTAATCATGTGGTCCGCGACGGTAACCAATACCGCGATATTTCAGCACCCGCACGACACGCCGTTCCGCTCCGTATTCGGAATCGAAATGCTGCAGGGAAATCACCCCGTGGGCAATGCTGCGCACTTGCAAATCCCGGCGTATGGAGGATTTGTCATCAAGTAACAGGGCTGTGCATGATCGTCTAGCAAAGTATTGTTTAAGGCCGAGTACATGCCGGCGATAACGCAGGGCGTTGCCGGACAGAAGTTGTAGCTCCGATAGAGAGTCCAGTACCACGCGCGTCGGGCGCATCTTTTCAATCATTTCAAGGATCAGATTATTCGTCTCACCCAATTCCACTTCTGATGGATGAAGCGCCGTGTACTGTTCAGCCGGGTCAAGTAAGCCCTCTTCTGGAATGACCTCGTGCACCGTCACACCATCCATTGAAAAGCCATGCGAAGCTGCAACGGCTCGCAGCTCTACCTCATTTTCAGCAAGGGTGATGTACAACACTTTTTCACCTTGACGCGCGCCTTCCATCAGGAATTGCAACGCCATGGTTGTTTTTCCTGCGCCCGGATCGCCTTCGAGGAGGTAAAGCCGTTCCTTCGTCAGCCCACCGCCTAATACGTTGTCGAGCCCGGGAATCCCCATGGAAATAAAATCTTTACTCACCGTATTTTGTGTAACCATTGTGTTTTCCTTCATAACGCCTACAAGGCAGCAAAATCGCTTAAAGCCTCGTCAACAGATCGCGGTTTATTCCTGTTTGGGTAGACAGATATTCCTTATCTCCACCACGCCTTTAACCTCCCGTGTCACCACTCCCATGGAGATATTTTACGAGGAAAGGTTCAAGCGAATACTATTCCACACTTCACTACCCCTTTATTATCGATATTTCCCAGGATCAGTTCCGTCTGTTATTGCCCAAACACGGGTGCAGCTCCTGTATAGGATTGACTTTTGTACGCTTTTTAAAAATAAAATTAAAAAGAGGTTCAACCCAATGTGGTGTAAACCACATAAGGGCAGATTTGTAAGCTTGTGAAATCGGAAATGGCGTTAAATACCGTTACGTGGAAATGGGGATTTTTCTTTATAAAAAAACCTTTAATCGCAGCGCGTCCGGTATGAGAGGTAATCCGAAAAGCGGACTGCGTATATGCTGCATAACTTTCGGGATCAACCCCGCCGCAGGAATGCCACCATGTAATATCTTTTGACCTGGCGAATGTCCGTCGCCCGCGAAGCCCCAAGCCAATATCCTAGTTAGTATTTAACGGCAAGAAAAAATGCCGAATGTGTATCAAGATGAAAGTCCAAAATACGGACCATGGGTTCATTTTATTGCGAAAGGTTAAATATTCAACAGATAGTAGCCTCATGAATACTAAGGTAAAGTTGAATCAGGGAAATAACGGCTTAAAACTAATATACGGACCGCAGGGTCCGCATATTAGGCGGCACAGGCGACGGGTCAACCCACTCGATGCGGCGACAAAATCAAAGGAGACAAACGCGTGGCAAGAATCTGGCAGCAGGATATCGGAATTGACCTACTTACGAAAATTCATCTAAATACAACAGTCGCCCATCTCGGGATCGAATTTCTCGAAATGGGAGATGATTTCCTCAAAGCTCGCGCGCCAGTCGATGACAGAACAAAGCAGCCCGTCGGAATACTCCATGGCGGAGTTTCCGTTCTCCTGGCTGAAACGCTAGGTTCAAATGGCGCAGCACTAGTCGTTCCTGAAGGATATCGCGCTGTCGGTCTAGACATCAATGCCAACCATATTCGTAGTGCCAGCGAAGGCTGGATAACTGGGATAGCAAAGCCAGTTCATCTTGGGCGCACAACCCATGTGTGGCAGATTGAAATAGTCAATGACAAGGGCCAACTCACATGCACCTCTCGCATAACCATGGCAATCCTTGCACCGGCTTCCACCTAGCAGGGCCGCCTAACCAAGCAATCAAATGCGCTCTTTGCGTCGCGCGGTTTATTGCAGCGTTATGTTTTCTGGTCGAATACCGACAATGAAGTCGAATTTATGAATAGAGTATTTGTACCCTTTATAGTAATTCAATTATTTACAGGATGTGCCATGCAATCAGGTTACGAGTTATCTGCTCGTGAAATGCTTCGCGCTGAATATCCTAATCAAGCTATGGCTTCCTGAAATCATGGAAGCCCGTAGGAAAGAATTACGAATATAAGCTTTCAGAGCATGAAATTGCATAAAGCTCCTTGGCCATGGAAGCTTGCGTAAATTATTTATCTTCAAAATATCCAAGTCCACCTAAAGAATCCTTAAGGTCGCTCCAAATAGTTGAATGTATGAAAGCTAATGGCTGGAGTTTTGAAATTGAAGAAATACTTATATTGCGGTAGAACATAAAAACTAATATGCGGACTGCAGGATCCGCACTATTTAATTGTTATGCTGCTGTACGACCGAATTTTTCTGAACGATCAACAAAGAGAAAATGAGATGAACGCAAAAAATTCGACTAATCAATTAGCCAAGTATTCCGGAATAGGCCTGGTAGTGGGTGCCGTATTAGGAATGCTTATAGGAATGATTTTTGGTTTAGAAAAAGTTGGGATTGGTCTTATCTTTGGAGCTTTAGTCGGCATTGTGTTTGGCCCGGCTATAGGCATGCTAAAAAATCCCGTAAGAAAGAAATGAGCTTGTTGCAGGAAGCGCATAACAAGTCGCACCCCTTTCACTAATCATCCGGCTTCTGAAGTTAAAGGGTTATGGCCAAAGGAACTTATTGCTTTATCGCACTATGTTTTCTTGCGCTTTCCTGCAACGCGCAAGATGTATTGCACACCAAAATAAATATTGATGTTAAAGAGGAAATAAAAACCTACTTACTGTCCCATTACGATGCCATAAAAGTTTCTGAGGTTTATTCCAAAAATGACAATAAAAAAACCTATTTACAGAAATCGCTGGGCGATGCGTTGGTAAAAGAGGTGGTGGACATTAAATCCCATGACATCTACTTCAAAGAAGTATCGGCAACATCTGAGGTTCATTTAGGAATTGCCTATTTACGCTATGAAACGTCAGAGAAAGCCCAAAAAGCTATAGCTCACATTGAGCAAAATGGCTTTTTGAAAACACAAAGCTTTTAACGCGTTACGTGGCGACCAATGTTGGATCGCAAAATGTAATTCTGTATACAGAGTCTGCGGCTAATAAAATGGTTTTGGATTATCTGGATGTTGCATCCGCCAAGTTAAAAGATTAATTGCCTTGATCATGCGATGCAAGTTAAAAAAGCCGGAGCTTTCGCTCCGGCTTTTTCGTTTGCACCCAGCTACCTATTTAGCCCGCAAAAACTCCAACAAATCCTGATTCAACTGCTCCTTATGCGTATCCGCCAGTCCGTGCGGCGCCCCCTTGTACACAATCAGTTTTGAATTCTTGATCAACGCAGCTGATGCTTTGCCGGTGGTTTCTATCGGTACAATTTGATCGTCGTCGCCGTGAACTACCAAGGTCGGTACATCAAATTTCGCCAGGTCTTCTCTGAAATCCGTAGCCGAGAATGCAGCGATGGAGTCGTATGTATTTTTTGCGCCGGCCATCATGCCTTGTCTCCAGAAGGACTGGATCATGCCTTGCGAGGGTTTGGTGCCTTCGCGGTTAAAGCCAAAGAAGGGGCCGGAGGCGATGTCCAGATACAGCTGCGAGCGATCCTTGTTTGAGGCTTCGCGGATGCCATCAAACACCGACATAGGCACACCGTTGGGATTCCACTCAGTCTTCACCATGATCGGTGGTACGGCGCTAATTAATGCGGCTTTTTTCACAAGCCGGGTACCGTGCCGGCCGATGTAGCGCGCGACTTCGCCGCCGCCGGTTGAGAAGCCCACCAGGGTGACGTCTTTCACCTTGAGCGCGTTGATGACTGCGGATAAATCGTCGGCGTAATGATCCATGTCGTTACCGTCCCATGGCTGGCTTGAGCGGCCATGGCCACGGCGGTCATGGGCGATAACGCGGTAACCTTTCTCGGCGAGGAATTGCATCTGTGATTCCCAGCTGTCGGAGTTAAGCGGCCAGCCGTGGCTGAACACGACGACCTGACCGTTTTTGGGGCCCCAGTCTTTGTAATACAGCTCCACACCTTCTTGCGTGGTGACGGTGCTGGCGGTGCGTGTAACCTTGTTCGCCGCGTCGGCGGCTACGGATATCAGTGGCAATGCAGCAGTGGCTAAGGCGGCGATGGCAAAACGTGTGAATGTGTTCATGGTTGTGCTTCCTTTGAATCCAGTGAGTTAAAAGTGGTATTGCGTGTTGACGAGAAGCATTGTCTAGCAATCACCCATACGAATTGATACAGTTTGTCTTCAATTTTTGACGGATCGTATTTTATGGTTGATCGACTCGCTGCTCTGCTGGGCCACTTTTCAGTCAGTGCCCGCACCTTCCAATCCGGCCCACTGTGTGGAATTAACACACTGGACGGCGCAGCCCCCTATGGCCAATTGCATCTTTTGAAGGGAGGGAAGGCGGAGGTGTGGCATGGCAACGCCAAGGCCCATGACTTACAGGAGCCGACCCTGTTGTTTTACCCGCGCCCCAACGCACACCGATTTGTGACCGATGCCAAACAAGGTGCCGACTTTGTGTGTGCTCATATCGCGTTTGAGGGCGGCGCGGCGAATCCGCTGGCGAATGCCCTGCCCGCCTGCGTGTGCATTCCGCTGTCACAGTTGCCCGACAGTCTGTCGGTACTGACGCTATTGTTCGCCGAAGCCGAGGCAAATAATTGCGGACGGCAGGCGCTGCTGGACCGATTATTTGAAGTGGTATTGATTCAACTCTTGCGGCAATTAATGGAGAACGGCAGCGCGCAGGTCGGCCTGCTCGCGGGTTTTGCTCACCCGCAATTGCGGCGCGCGCTGGTGGCGATACACCAGGAACCGGAAAAAGAATGGACGGTTGAATCACTCGCAACGGTGGCGGGTATGTCGCGCAGTGTTTTTTCAAACCTGTTTCGCGACGCCGTGGGAGAAGCGCCCGCGAGCTATTTGCAACACTGGCGCATCGGCCTGGTACAAAAATGGTTGAAGGGCGGGCAATCGCTTAAGTTGATTGCGGAAGAGGCAGGGTATGGCAGCGAGTCTGCACTCTCGCGCGCATTTAAATCGCAGTGTGGCATTTCGCCGAAGGCGTGGCTGAAGCAAGCACGGAGTACATAGCATCCTCACCTGAATATTTAATCTTTCTCTGAAAGAAAACTGAAAAAAGAGCGACTAAATAAGAAAGCAACCTGGTGCCCAGCGATGCCTCCGGAATTTGAGGAACTGATACAGCAACATCACCTCCGTATTCGGCGGATCGCCCGACGATACGCTCCTCCCGGCGGGGTTGATGATCTTTATCAGGAAATATTGATTCAGCTATGGCGTGGCATCAAGAATTTTCGCGGTACCGCTAAAGTCGAAACCTGGCTTTACCGCATCGCATTCAATACCGCGATGACACACATACGCATTCGGCTTAGCAAATCCCGCGATGAGCGAGCTATCACAACGGAAGAGATACCCGATCAATTGGTACCAGGGGAGCGATGTCATGCGGAGATCCTGACGCAATTTTTAAACCTGCTGAATAAGGTGGATGCCTCAGTGCTGATCATGCATCTGGACGGGCTCGAAGCGCATGACATTGCAGACATATTGGGGATAAGCGCAAACGCTGTTGCTATCCGTATCAACCGGATCAAGCGCAAATTCAGCGATATTTATATAGATTAGCGGTGGAGGGTCTATGGAATTTGAACAACTTAAAAACCAATGGAGAAAAGAGATGGATACAATTCAGCGTTCCGACAGTGCGATGTTTACCGGATTACAAGTGCGGGTTTCAAGGTTAAATAGCCTTAGCATTTATGAGGATGTGCGCGATGTTTTATTGTGGTTGATGGTTGCGTTCTTTTTTAGCTTCCATTGGCTCATTGCAACTAACGTGGTTTGGCTTGAACGACTTGGCCTTACCATCATCCTTTCCAATTGCTTCTTTATTATCTATAAAACATTACGCGTCAGGTCACAAGGGCGCACCGACGACTGGACGCTGTCTGAGAAAATCGCCAATGAAGTCAGCCGGATTGAAAAGAAAAGCCGACTGTTGATGCTAACAGCAACTTGGTATCTCGTACCTTTATATGTCGGATTATGGTTGGTACCTATAGGTAGATTGCTAGATAAAACCTCGGCCTACGCCTTTGATAGCCGGCATATTTACTATTATCTTTTTTGCTTGGTGATGGCCATTATTGGCTATTGGTGGAGCCGCCGAGTGGTGCAAAAACAATACGCCCCGGTTCTTTCCGATTTAAAAAAATTGCATGGTGAATTAAAAATTTAATCTTTCTATAACATCGCTTTACTCGGTTTTAGGTGGCAAGACCGTACTCGGTCTTGCCTGTTGATAAGACTGGGCCTGCCTTCGAATTCCCTGCAATTGTCCAGCCTTGGCGACAACATTTACCTGATCAGAAGTCCACTTCATTGGTCCAACTACACACGTATGTACTGCACGATATCCGAAATTCGGTACGGTTTCGTGATCACAGCAAACTCACGCGGTTGCTTCAACAGGGTGCCCAAAACATTCGCTGCGTATCCGGTGGCAAGTATGATTTTAATCGTGGGAATGAGATTTTTTGCTTCGCGAGCCAGCTCCACACCATTCATCCCGGGCATGACGACATCACTAAACAACAGCGAAACGTCCCGATGGCGGTCGAGCATATCGAGCGCTTCAATACCATTGTTGGCCGCGACCACCTCGTACCCTAGCGTCCGGAATAACGCGCAAGCCATATCAAGCACGTCAGGCTGATCATCAACAATAAGCGCCTTACCGGCTATAGGTGAGGATGACTGACTTATTTCATCGGAGTCCAGTGCTGGCAAATACAATGAAATGGTAGTGCCGCTCTCTGCTTCTGACTCGATACTCATACTGCCCTTGGATTGTTGCATTAACCCATAAACCTGACTCAGCCCCAGACCCGTTCCCTTTCCGATGGGTTTGGTTGTGAAGAAAGGCTCAGTTACGCGATCCCGAATATCAGGCGGAATACCTGCGCCGGTATCACGCACGGATATCCGGACGTAACGCCCGGCCGGCAAATTCTGATCATTGCCTTCCGACAATTGAGCTACAGCTGTTTGCAACATCACGGCACCAACATCACCTACTGCATCCCCGGAATTGACAATCAGGTTTAGCAAAGCCGCTTCCAGCTGCGCCGCATCAACCATTACCAGGGGTAAAGACGGTGTGAGTTTTAGCGAAAATCCCACCGAGCTTTTCAGCGCACGGCGTAGCACCGACTCGAACGAGCTGATAACGCGATTGATGTCATGCCGATCTGCCTTGAGTGGCTGTTGTCGCGCAAAACTCAATAATTGCTGCGTTAATTTGGCGCCGCGCGAGGCAGCTCTTTCCATACTGTCGAGCGTTTTAATGTCTTGTTGCGAAAGTGCCGACATGCGAAGCAAGGCAATTCCATTCGTCATAACGCTCAGTAAATTATTAAAATCATGTGCGACGCCACCAGTTAGACGCCCAAGCGATTCCTGTTTTTGAGCATGGAATAAAGCCTCTTTCGCTTTCTCGAGCGCAGCCGATGTTTCACGACGCTCGGTCACATCCTGCGTTACTTTGGCAAATCCAATGAGCTCGCCAGCTTCGTTTCTGATGGGATCGATAATGACGTGAGCCCAAAAGCGCGAGCCGTCTTTCCGAATTCGCCATCCTTCTTTTTCAAATCCGCCCGTATCCGCAGCGGTCGCTAGCGCCTTCGCGGGCAGCCCCGATTGACGATCTTGCTCGGTGTAGAAGCGCGAAAAATGCGTACCTATCACTTCGGACCCGCTATAGCCTTTGATTCGCTCTGCGCCGGAATTCCAGTTAGTTATAAAACCCTCCGGCGATAACATATAGATGGCGTAATCCGTGACGCTCTGTACCAACAGGCGAAATTGCTCTTCGCTTTCCCGCAATGCTTCAGCAGCACGGCGGCGCTCGGTAATATCACGTGTTATTTTGGTGAAACCGACCAGCTCACCGCTCTCGTCCCGAATCGGATCGAGTACGACACTTGCCCAGAAACGGGTTCCGTCCTTGCGCACACGCACGCCCTCATCTTCGAACTTTCCCTGGGTTATTGCCGTTGCGATTGCTCTTTCCGGGACACCGGCTGCAACGTCTTCTGCGGTATAAAAAGTAGAAAGGTGTTTGCCAATTATTTCGTCAGCGCTGTAACCTTTAAAACGTGCTGCGCCCGCATTCCAGCTTTTGATGATCCCTTCAGGAGAAAGCATATAGATTGCATAATCAGTGACGCCCGATACAAATAATGCGAGGCGTTCTGCTTCCACAGCTGACTGCTTGGATGATGACTCATCGTTATTCATAAAAATGTCTCCAGACAACGATCCAAATATCAGGGCAAAGCAGTGGGCAAATGATTGATAAGTTAAATGCGGCAGCAAGGATGCGGGTTATGGGCCACAGCTTCTGTACGGTTAGGTACGAAAATGATGCTTTTGCCGAATTTTACCCATCATATGCCTTCAGGAATGTGAACTGAGACAATCATGTCGGAGGGTAACTGACCAGTATCCTGCATGCTTCGACTGACAACAGTTATCGAGCCCGGATGAGAATATTCCACTGAATCTCAGTACTATTGGTTTTAGTGATGGTGAAACAGGTTAAATATTATCAACCGCGTGTCGATTTCGCGCCCGCCCGTTCGACTACTCCGGTAGCAATAGAAAACAACCCACAGCAACTGAATTGAGGAGACGATTATGTCAAATGAAGCAAATACCGTGCGATTACACCGTGTGCTGCGCGCGCCAGCCGAGCGAGTGTACAAGGCGTTCACTGATAAAAGTGCGATTGAACGCTGGCTCCCACCCTATGGGTTTACAGGCACCATCCACACCATGGATGCCCGCGTCGGCGGTGGCTATAAAATGTCGTTCACCAATTTCGGTACGGGAAGCAGTCACTCGTTTACAGTGGAATATACTGAATTGGTACCTAATCAATATATTCAACACAAAGATCGTTTTGATGATGCGAACCTTCCGGGTGAGATGACGGTGTCCATTACCCTCAAAACCGTCTTGTGCGGAACAGACATCAGTATTGTTCAGGCAGGGATCCCCGAAGTCATTCCCACGGAAATGTGCTACCTGGGATGGCAGGAATCGCTGGACCAACTGACCAAACTGGTTGAACCTGATATTTCTGATAACGGGTGAAATAATAAATCGTTCATAACGGGGAATCTGGTATATGCAATTAAGGAAAATTACGGTGGTGCTTCTGGCGCTTTTGTTTGTTTCAGTATCGGCACTTGCCGACAGGACTGACAATTTACAGAGCGCTTTACAAGGCATCATGCATCAATACAAGATTCCTGATTTATCTGTCGGCCACAGTTCTTCCCAGTGAAGGCTTAATTAGCAACGTCAGCGATTTAAGCCTATGGGTCAAAGTTGTGTTAATTCAGTCTCCCAAACTCCTGACAAAAAATTCTTACGAACGAATGCTCACGCCTTTACAAAAAACACGTTGGGAAGGATCGCGCATTGGGTTCGGCTGGTTTATGACTCGCCGTCATCACATCGACTATGTTTACCATATGGGGGGGTATACGCGGTTATGAATCCATTATTGTGATGGAGCCCGCTGCAAAAAATGCCATTATTTTATTGACGAATAGCAGTGATGTGCCACGGTGGGAGATTGTTGATTTGATTGAGGGAGTGTTGATAGAGAACGAATAGTTTTCTTCAGGAACTCACTTTTAACTTCGCCGAAAGCTTGGCTTAAATAAAAGCGCAATGGGTCAGTAAAAATTTAATCATTCATCCGGAATATATTCAAGAATATCCCCCGGTTGACACTCCAGAATGTGGCAAATTTGCTCCAGCGTTGAAAAGCGCACACCTTTCACTTTACCGGTACGCAGCAACGATAAGTTCTGTTCGGTAATGCCGATCTCCGTGGCAAGTTCTTTGCCACGAATTTTGCGTTTGGCCAACATGACATCCAGGTTAACGACAATAGGCACTGAGAACTCCTAGATGAATTGCTTGTTTTCGTTTTCGAGCTTGCTGGCGCTCACCAGCAGGTCGCTCATTACCCATAGGATCATGGCCAGTGCGATCACGTTAATTTCACCACTTCCCAAAGAAATCGAAAGCATCTTTTGGCCGGCGGGATGGTTCATTGACAACAGCATACTGGCAAGGGAGAAATGCAGGGGTTTGGCAAGTGCCTGCACAAATAGAAAGATTGAGAATATACGTAGATCACGGCTATTGCTGTGATTAAAGAGTTCACCTTTAGCGAAGTTAGAGAACGCGCGGCGCAAAAAATAAAGGCCCATCAAGCCGGTGGCAATATGCAAGGTGGTTAATAACCACAAGCTGTACCACTGCATGCTGGACACAGTCTGCCACTGTATCGGCAGGTTCAGGTTACTTTTGGCCATGGCGGCAAATTGTTCTATATCGATCAGGAAATACAACGCAGCTACAGGGACCGCAGCAAGTATGACCACGCACCCCACAGCGATTAATCGTGAAAATTGTCGGGCCATAACGCCTCCGCTTGACATAGTTGTTTAGCAAGAATAAATTATTGTTTTGCAGTAATTTTGTCAAGAGGATAATTCCCGTGGCTATTCGTCTACTCATCCCTATCATTGTTGCGCTGTTGCTGCCGCTGTATATACCCTGCGCCAACGCGCTGACGATGGCGCAGTTTTCCGGAATTTGTACGTCGTCTCCCGGCGAATGCAGTGATAATCCTACTATTCAAGCCTATGTTGGTGGGGCACTTGACCTGCTAGCCACACTTGATGAACGGACGGATTATATGGAAAAGCTGTACTGCAAAACGCCCAAGGAATTATTTGATGCGCCGACCATCATTCGCTTCATGGAGCAACGAAGTGAACAACACGCTAGCGATAATGCCATGCTGGTGTTGATTCAGTACATGGAAGAACGCGGAGGTTGTGACCGTGAGTAAGTTGTTGATGGTATGTCTTTTAATGGGTGTGGTGGGGTGTAGCAACGAAGCTGTGTATGACAATATACGTATCAACCAGCGCAACGACTGTATTAAAGAGCCACCACCCGCCTATGATGAATGCATCGAGCGCACGAACAAATCCTATGAGGAGTATCAGCGTGAACGGAACGAGGTCTCGGAGTAGCAGACGCACGAACAAGCAGGCGGTATTCGTTGCGGTAGAACAGTGAAGCAACAACCAGTAATGCTTTCAAAAACGCCGTGGCCGCTTTATTTGGAACCTCATTATGGTTCAGCGCAAACTGTGCAGCACCGGACCTTATGCGAGAGTGGCAAGCCAGCCCGCGCCGATTTGTAGGAAGCGCACTGGCGCTTCAGAGTTCGATTGGCTTTGCTATCACGATTTTTTCTACCACAATAACGATGTACTTGTTTGGGGAAATTGGATTGGATTCTGCGTTTATTTTAGTGCTTGGGTTGGTGGGGTTTTGTCGGATTACGCTGCGCTAATTCGACCTCCGTGGAGAGGGGTTGTCTGTAAAGAGGAACCTTTTATTTGAACCATCGTCTCCTTTTTACAACGCTGTAACCTTCCCTAAAGGAGACCACCATGGAAACGCAAGAACTACATCGCGGGCGCTTGATTGATCATGTTCAATTGGTTGTCCGTGATTTGTCTGCATCTCACATATTTTACTCAGCTGTTCTGGATGTATTGAACATTCCTGTAAGCGGTACCGGTGATGGTTTTTTTTGGGCTGATGAATTTGTCGTATCAGCGGCCGAGAGCCCGGCAGCTCTGGGGATGCTAACCGGGCGCAATCATGTGGCATTTCAAGCGAAAGACCGCGCCACGGTGGATGCATTTTTTGAAGCGGCTATGGCTAATGGCGGAACCTCCAACGGCGCGCCGGGTGTGCGCAGTAAGTATCACCCAGGCTATTATGCCGCGTTTGTTAATGACCCCGATGGCAACAATATCGAAGCCGTTTATCATGGTGACGCAACACGCAGCGCACCTTCGGTGCTTATCACGTTTTAATTAACATCCGATGTTAAAATTATTACGTTTTTTATACAGGTTGAATCTAAAAAACTCGGCGGATAAGCCGCCGAGCCTTTCAATTGGGGCGAGTTTTATGCACCGAATATTCTGAGCCATTATCGCGCTGTGGCTTCATGGAGCAGTGATGAATGGACCCGGTATAACGCCAACAAGCAATATCGATTGGTGTTGGAAAACTCAAATTTCGGTAGCGGAACCTTTAAAACCCGTAACGATGCGGAAGTGTTGAACAAAGCCAATGACAATGCTCCCCGCAGCGACGCGTTTTGGGCAAACACCTGGTTTTCCTGGGATGATGTGTGGGCTACACGAGCGAAAGAATTTGAAGCTAACTACCCTGCTATCCACCAACAAATCAGCGAATAGAAAGTAAGGCCAGCGGCTGATGTTAACGCTGTATTCTCACAGCATTAACATCAGCACAATTACTTCCACTTGATGTTGCATCCCAAACTCGGCACCTGTTCAGCCGAAATTTCTTTACCTTCCAACAACGCATCCATGGCTGCACGTAAATCTTTTCCGGTTACCGGTACGTCATTGCCCGGCCGCGAATCGTCGAACTGGCCGCGATAAACCAATTGCAGATCCCCGTCGTATAAGAAAAAGTCCGGTGTGCAAGCAGCGTCGTAGGCTTGGGCAACCTGTTGGGTTTCGTCATAGAGATAGGTCATGCCAAGGTTGAGTTGTGGCATTTTTTCCGGGGCGTCGTCAGGATAACTTTGTGCATCGTTGGAGCTGATGGCGACAAGGCCGATGTCGCTGTTTTGGTAGTCGCGGCCTAACGCGCGCAGGCCATCAAGGATATGCTTGACGAAGGGGCAGTGGTTGCACATGAAGATCACCAGCAAGCCTTTGCTTTTACGCAGATCATCGCGCGCGACCTGCTGGTTGTTGGCAGGATTGAGTAAACGGAAGTCAGCCGCATTGCTGCCGAGGGCGACCATGGTAGACGGTGTGCGGGCCATTGGTTTCTCCTTTCATGTGAGTGGTGAAGACAGCGAGCCTAGCATATCTGCCGTGCGAGGTTTAAGCGTATCTATACACTTCTTAAACCAGCGCTCGTTGCGACCGGTGGCGCGCCTTTGTTA
>CAMPIG010000002.1 GCA_946886255.1 uncultured Cellvibrio sp.
TAACGATCAGGTTTTCCAATAAATCTGAGGGAATGACATCCAGCGCAACAGCGCGACGATCATTATCTGGCGAAGGAACATTAACACCGTTAATAGTCACGGCGTTGAAGTCCGGACCAAGCCCTCTCACACGTACGTAACGACCTTCGCCCTGGTCCCGCTCAATCGACAAACCCGGTAGCCGTTGCAAGGCTTCCGAGACATTGGTATCAGGGAATTGACCAATCGCATCCGCCGATACGGCGGTAATAATATTGTCTGCTGTACGCTGACGGTTGAGCGCCTTATTAATACCGGCCGCCTGACCGATGACAATGATATTTTCAATATCCAGATTGGACGGTGCGATAGCAAAATCCGCAACCGTCGGTTTGTTGTCTTCTACCACCAGTGTACGACGAATGCTTTTAGCACCGATATAATTTACCACTAAGGTATAGGTGCCCGGTTGTATGCCGGCAAAGATAAAGCGCCCATCGCGCTGGCTCAATGTTTCAAGATTTAACTCTTCGATACGCACCTGCCCACCCTGCAAAGCAACATCTTTAGCTGATGCGGTTAACCGCCCTTCTATACGGCCATCAGCATGTGCTACGCCAACCATTCCCATACCTGCAACAGCCAAAGCTAACACGGCTGGCCGAAATAAATTTTTTTTCTGCGTTTTCACAAACCTGCTCCCCATCTTTGAAAATTGTGTGCGCCTGAAGAAGACCGTTGAAACGGATGACGCCACGCTAGGGAAGAGATATGACACTTGGATGACGGTCGATAGCACTTAACGGCAAACAACCCCTTGAGAGGGCTGATGTCGGGATGCATTGAACTGATATGACTCTTGCAAAATTTCATAACGGTTTTTTTTGCAAGCGTTTTTCGCAGAACCTCACAGCTATCTGTGGTTTCTCACTTAGAAATTCCCCAGCCCTATAAAAAGCCAAGCAGAGATTTAGGAATTAAAGAAAATATACTGAGCTTAAATGCCTGCGCAACGAAATCTATGCGTGTCATTGTTTTGTCATGTAACCCTGTTAAAGCTGCGCAACCAAGCTTCACGCAAGAAGCCCCACGTTAAATGGAACAACACCATGCTTGCATTGCATAAATGGAAAATCCTGCTCATTCTTGTTGCAGCTAATCTCTTGTTGCTCGCCTGTTTAAGTGCCGGTGACATTAAAGCGTGGGGTGAGATCAATTGGCTCGACATTCTCGGTGAAGGCGGTGTATCACTGCTGTCGCTGGTGTGGTTGCTGCTGATTCTGCACAGTCGCCCAGCGGGCCGGGTAACCAACTTTTTTGCGCTCGGTTTAGCGGGTGTTTTTCTCGCTAGCTTTCAGGATGCACTGGATGAAGTTATCCAGATTCCGGACGGCGTCAGTTTTGACCAATGGGTAGAATCCGGTTTAATGCCTGTGGGTTTATTACTGCTGACTTATGGCATTTATCATTGGCATAAAGAACAACTACAGATTAACGAACACCTGCGTAAGCGTGAGCGTTTGTTTCGCGAACACCGCATCCAGGACCCGGTAACCCATTTGGGCAGCGCAGAGTATTTGCGTCGCCAATTACGTATGGAATTAGTCCATCATCACCAGCAACGGCAACCTTTATCGTTACTGCTGTTGGACATCGATAACTTCGCATACCTCAATCGCCGTTACGGCAGTGATGAAGGCGATCGGTTGTTGCAGGAGTTGGCTGAGTTGATCCTGTTAAATCTGCGCCGCTGTGATTTGTTATGTCGTTATGCGGGGGATCGATTTGCCATCGTGCTGCCCAACACCGGAGAGACCATGGCACAGATGATCGCGCAGGAACTGGCTAATGCGGTACGTCATTTTGCCTTCAAGACCAGTCGTCAAGGCGAGAGTGTTTTCCACTCCGTCAGTATCGGCGTCGCGCTGGCATTGGATGACTCAGCAGAACATTTACTCGCGCGCGCGAATCAGGCACTGCTACATGCCAAGGAAAAACAGGAACGCGATATCTGTCTCGCCGCATGAGGACTGCAATATGAAGCCCTGGTACGAACGAGATACGCCTTGCATCCTCGCGCATCAACAACCCGCAACGCTGATCGATATGGCCCTTAGTCGGGGCATCGACAGCCATAAATTATTGCGTGGCACCGGCTTCTTTTATGAAGATATTCTGGCGGGTAATCTTCATATTGCCCCCGCACAATACTATCAACTAATCACCAACGCGCGCCGTTTGCTTGCGGGCGATGACATCAGTTTTTTGCTGGGGCATCGCCTCTTTCCGGGAAATTGCGGTGCTGCCAGTGCAGCACTTTTGAACGCGAGAAATCTGCAACAGGCGCTGGAATTGTTAGTTCGCTACCGCTTACTGCTTACACCACTCATTGCACCGCGCTTGCATTATGATGCAGATTTTCTCTACATCTATTGGCAAGACACCTGCGGCGCGGACAGTGAGTGGTCGTTTTTAAGCGAGATGGTGACAACGGCGCTCGCCTCCCTGAGCCGTTGGTTAAGTGATCGCAGCCTCCCCTGGCGATTTTATTTTTCTCATCATCAACCTCGTCACATTGAGCAGTACCAGGTACATCTGGGTGAAGATATAACCTTCGACAGCCATATGGATGCCATGGTGATCGCCCGGGAATACCTGCATATACCTTGGGCCAATGCGTCACCCAGTGCCGCCATCGTCGCTCAGCGGGAAGCCAATATGCAGCTGGCCAATATCGGTCTGGACGGCGGATTCCTGGAACGTGTTTACCAGCATCTGCTACACAACATTCAACGCCCCACCCATCTCGATCAGGTGGCGGCAGACTTTGCCATGAGCAGCGCAACGCTCAAGCGCAAACTGAGTAAACATCACAGTCATTTCCAGGCGCAATATGACCTGATGCGTAAATGCCTTGCGCTGTACCTGATCAACCGCCAAGGCTGGAGCAACGAGCAAGTAGCCAGTTACCTCCACTTCCACGACGCCAATAACCTGAGGCGCGCCTTCAAGCGCTGGACCGGCGTCACGCCGGCTATGCTTAAAGCCTTCACCCCTTAATAGCCGCACTTTACATCCAGCAGCAGCTGAATTACCTTGCAGGTCTCACCGAACTGTATATTCATATTCAATATATTTGATTCGGAAACCGCTTTTACTGGCCGTTATTTGGCCCACCCGCTTTTATCAGTGAGATCGCATGCAAAAATTACGCTGGGGCGTGCTTAGCACGGCCAAAATCGGACGCACTAAAGTCATTCCTGCCATTCAATCCTCCCTTCACGGCGACGTCGTTGCCATCTGCTCTCGCGATGCGACCGTTGCACAGCAGGTTGCGGATGAACTGGGCATCGCCCGCGCCCACAGTAGCTATGAAGCGCTGCTGGCCGATCCCGAGGTGGATGCCATCTACAACCCGTTACCCAACCATTTGCATGTGCCCTGGTCAATCAAGGCATTGGAAGCAGGCAAACATGTGTTGTGTGAAAAGCCGCTGGGCCTGAATGCAACCGATGTACAACCCCTGCTGGATGCCGCAAAACGCTATCCGCATTTAAAAGTCATGGAAGCGTTTATGTACCGCTTTCATCCCCAATGGGACAAGGCCCATGAGCTGGTGACCAATGGCAGCATCGGTCAAGTGCGCAGCATCCATTCCCACTTTTCCTACAATAACCGTGAACCGGAAAATATTCGCAACAGCGCGGCCATGGGTGGTGGTGCGTTAATGGACATCGGGTGCTATTGCATTTCCCTGTCGCGCTACCTGTTTGAGAGCGAACCCTTGCGGGTATTCGGACACATCATGCCCTACCCGGGTTATGAGGTGGATTGTTTTGTCTCCGGCATGATGGAGTTTGCGGATGGCACAGCAACCTTTACCGCATCGACTAAAATTGAAGGGTTGCAATTTATGGAAGCCAGCGGCGAAGAGGGCAGCGTATTTATTCCCGTTCCGTTTAGCCCGATTGCTGATACCGCCACAAAAGTCATCCTCAAGCGCGACCAACAACACGAAGAACTTGTGATAGCGCCCTGCGATCACTATCGCAACATGGCGGATGCTTTTGCTGAAAGTGTTTTCAATCAACAACCTGTCCCGACGCCGCTGAGCGACGCCCTGGCGAATATGAAGATTATTGACGCTATCTTCGCCAGCGCAGCCAAAGAGAGCTGGGTCACTCTGGACTGGTAACAAAATTTTTTTTCAAGCGCCCGGCAGCGCGCTATGCTTAAAAATAATTAATAACGTGAAGATAGTTTGCTTGGGGTTTTACCGTTTTCATTATCGGCATCAAGAGGTTAGGCGACGTGGATAACATTGGCTCTGCAAGCAACGATTCTTCAAAAGGTGAGATAGCACAACACTCGGCGGAGGAAAACCGAATACCCAAAATTGTCGTCGTCGGTGGTGGCGCCGGCGGCCTGGAACTTGCGACAAAGCTTGGGAAAAAATTTGGCAAAAAGAAACAGGCGGAAATCGTATTAATCGATCGCAGTACCACCCATTTATGGAAGCCCTTGTTACACGAGCTGGCCGTAGGCACCATGGATGAAGGTGTCGATGCGGTCAGCTATCGCGGTCATGCCATCGCCAATTATTTTCACTTTCGCGTTGGCAACATGACCGGCATTGATCGAGAAGCGCGCCAGGTGATCCTTGCACCCATGCGCGATGAAGATGGAGTCGAGTTTTTGCCCTCCACACGTATCAATTACGATTATCTGGTGGTTGCGCTGGGTTCGATATCCAACGACTTCAATACGCCGGGCGTCAAGGAGCACTGCATTTTTCTCGATAGCCCGACGCAGGCACACCGTTTTCGCAATAAATTACTCAATGCATTTTTACGCATCCAGCGCTTACCGGAAAACCACGATAACGTGCGCATCGCTATCGTCGGTGGCGGAGCTACCGGTGTCGAATTATCGGCGGAGCTCCATCACGCGGTAGCGGAATTTCACAACTACGGTTTTAGCGCTGTGTCCAATGAACAATTAAAAGTCACGTTGGTTGAAGCCGGGCCAAGAATTTTGCCCGCACTGCCCGAACGGATTTCTACCGCCGCCCATAAGGAACTTATCACCATTGGTGTCGATGTGAAGCTCAATACCACCATCACCGCCGCCACCGGCCACAGCCTGGAAACCAAGGAAGGAGAAGCCATCGAGGCAGATTTGTTTGTATGGGCAGCCGGCATCAAAGTACCTGACTTTATGAAAGATATTGGCGGGCTGGAAACCAACCGGATTAATCAACTCCATGTAAACGAATTTCTGCAAACCACGCGGGACCCCAATATTTTTGCTATCGGTGATTGCGCGCAGTTTATCCAACCCGACGGCAAACGCGTCCCACCCCGCGCGCAAGCTGCACATCAAATGGCCAGTACCTGCTATAAAAATCTGGTGGCTTTACTCAATAATAAACCGTTGCAAGTTTACGTTTACAAAGATCATGGTTCTCTGATTTCGTTATCCAATTATTCTACCGTCGGCAATCTGATGGGCAATTTGAGCAGTGGCAGTTTGTTTATTGAAGGACATCTGGCACGGTTTGTTTATGTATCACTGTATCGGATGCACCAGGTCGCGATTCATGGGTTGATAAAAACCGGACTGGTGATGCTGGCCAACCGAATCAACCGCTGGTTGAGGCCACGCTTGAAATTGCATTGATAAAAAATATGTAGTGCGGAGAACAGGGATGTTATCCGACAATATTATCCACCCGCTTTATATTCGCCAGCCGCTGATGCAACTCTCCAATCATCGGCGCACAACAGCCCCGCGTCGCCAGATAGTGCAGATTAAATAACGCGAAATAATCCAGCATGATTTCACTTTGCTGCGGTTCATCAGCTACTTGCAAGCACAAAGCTGCTGCTTCAAAGGTCGACAGATAATGATCCTGATGGGATTTCCTCACCGCGTAACTGCGCAACAAGGTCTCCGGCAAACGCAGCACCGGCACCTGATCCAGCCAGCGGCTTAAATGAAACATTCTGCTGCTCTGCTTCCAGGTACCATCCAATAAAATAAATGTCGGCAATTTATCGCTCACCGGAATCGCCGAATAAACTGCCTTCGTTTCACTGTCCTCAGCTGGATAAATAATGAAACATTGACGCGCCGGGTCATTGAGCAGCCGCAACAATTCCGCATCCGGTTCGGTACGACTCCAGGCAAACGCGTGTGTATTATCCGGAAAGATATCCGCAATCAAGCGGCCAGTATTGGTAGGTTTAAAGATCTCATCACGATGCATCAAGAGCACAAAATCACAGCGAGACACTGCGGACGGACGCCAGTTGCACAAACAAGCAAAACTTGCCAGCTGACAATGCTCACAACGCACAACGGACTTGCCTCGCGCATTGAAATTGCGTGTGGATTCCAGACAACACCGTTGGCGAAGTTGCTCATATCTGTTCATGATATGCTCCATTTGTGTTCACCCTAAGTACTCGTTGTTGTGGGGATAACAGACACAAAAAAGCCCGATATCTGGGGGCTTTATCAGGCTTTACAGGACGGAGTATAAACAAAAAAACGGGAATTACGCAGAGTCTCGGATGAACCTGGACATCATCGTACCGTAAGATCTCGGAATCATTTAAATAACTTAAAGGATTGTGGAATTTTGTTGATTAACAGAATATCCAGCGCCTAAACAATACACTGGCATTAACACCACCAAATCCGAAAACCATTAGACAGTGCATAGGTAATTGGCGTAGGTCGCGCATTCGGGCCGACTAAATCCAGTCCGCTCGCCAGTTCAGCTGGATTAACGATATTTAGCGTAGGCGGTACAATTTGGTCGCGCAATGCCAGTACGGTGAAGATAGCTTCTATACCTCCCGCCGCTCCGAGTAGATGCCCAAAAAAAGAGGATCAACCCAAGCCAAAGGTTTTGCGCAAACTCGCATCTACAGGATTCGCTGGCATAAATCGCCGCAACTTGCTCAACAAGGATGCCTGTCCTGTGGGTGTGCGGCGCATACGCCAGCCACTGAGTGCAGCATCAACAATGGTGTTGGCGACATTGTCGGGTTCAGGTGCCGCTTTTGCATGGCCGACAATCGCTTTGGTTGCAAGATTGCGCTCAGGGTCATAAGCCGGAATTAATCCCGCTGCTTGCGATGCGTTGATATCCAGATTGGTTTTGGTAAAAGACGGCTCGACGAGTGTTACGCGAATTCCAAATTGACGCACCTCGTGATCAAGCGTTTCTGAAAGCCCTTCTACTGCATGTTTGGTCGCCGAATAAACGCCCATATAGGGCGCAGGAAGGAACCCGAGCACTGAACTGATGTTGATGATTCTTCCTGCGCGCTGTGCCCGCATGTGTGGCAGCACCGCTTGGGCGGTACGCAAAATACTCAACACATTGGTATCAAACAATGATGCTGCCTCGGCAACTAAGGTCTCTTCCACAGCCCCAATTATTGTTCCACCAGCATTGTTAACCAACACATCAATACGCTTGGCACGCTCAATCATCAACTCCACCGCGTGGCGCACCGATTCATCATGGGTGACATCCATTTCAATCAGTTCGACACCGGGAATCGGCAGCGTTTTCTTCAGGTTGCGCACGCTGCCAAACACTCTACAACCTTGCAACACAAACTTTTCAGCCGTGGCGCGTCCAATACCGGACGAGACACCAGTCACTAACACAACTGTTGATTTCGACATACGCTTTCCTCTAGAAAATAGTGGCAAAAAAATACAGGGATCAGTGACCGCGAGCAGGACTGATCCTGAACCAAATGGAATACATCGCTGGCAAAAACATGAGCGTCAGCAGCGTACCCGCGAGGGTGCCGCCAATCAGTGTGTAAGCCAGGGTTCCCCAAAATACCGAGTGAGTGAGCGGGATAAACGCAAAAATTGCGGCCAACGCAGTCAATATAACTGGGCGAGCGCGTTGCACCGTGGCTTCAACTACAGCCTGGAAAGGTGCAAGACCGGCCTGCTCGTTGTGGTGGATCTGCCCGATCAATATGAGCGTGTTGCGCATAAGGATGCCTGACAGGGCAATCAACCCCACCAGCGCATTGATGCCAAAGGGCTGTTGGAACAACAGTAAAATGGGCACCACCCCGATCAGCCCCAACGGGCTGGTCAGGAACACCATCACCATGGCTGCGATGGAGCGCACCTGCAAGATAATGATCAGCAGAGTCACCGCGAGCATGATGGGGAAGATGGGCAGCATGGCGACCGTCGCCTTGCCTGATTCCTCGATAGAACCCGCCTCGTCAATGCGATAACCGGCTGGCAGTTTTTCAATCAGCGGTTGTAACTCTTGAGTGATGACGGCAGAGACATCCGGCGGCTGTAAGCCCTCGGCAATATCGCCGCGCACGGTAATGGTTGGTACACGATCGCGCCGACGCATAACCGGCTCTTCCATACGCACCTCGACCTCGCCGATTTGCGATAGAGGGATTTTTTGCCCTTGGTTACCCACCAGGGTGAAATCGCTGATCCTGGCCGGATCCAGCCGGATGTCGCCAGCAGCGCGCGCCACCACTTGCACTGTGCGAATGTTCTCGCGCACCAATGTGATAGGAATTCCCGTTAACAGGAATTGCAACTGCTGCGCCACGGAATTCGAACTCAGCCCCAGCGCCTGGAGTCGATCCTGATCCAAAGTGAAATGCAGTGTTGGCGTACGTGTCCCCCAATCAGTATTGACCGTGCGCATCATGGGGTTAGCCACCATGATTCGTTCCACCTCAGCAGCGATTTTTCGCAACTGATCGGTATCAGGTCCATTCACCCGGTAGGCCACCGGAAAAGGAGAGTAGGGGCCAAATACCAATTGGGTTACCCTCAAGCGTGCTTCGGGGGCCAACCCATCGGCAATTGCCTGTCGCAAGCGATGTTTCAATACCTCCCGTTGGTCCTGGTTATCCGTGCGCACCACAATCTTGGCGAAAGATGGATCAGGCAACTCAGGTCCCATCGAGAAATAAAAACGCGGTGCCCCTTGCCCGATATAGGCGGTGACAATCCGGGCTTCTTTTTGTTGGGATAACCAAGTTTCGACTTTGGCAGTGGCCTCACTGGTTTGGGTAATCGCCGTGCCATAGGGCATTTGCACCTCAATTAATACTTCGGGGCGATCAGAAATCGGAAAGAACTGCTTTTTAACCAACGCCATGCCCAGCACCGCCAGCACAAAAAGACCAACGACCGAACCGGCAACCAGCCATTTCTGCGCGATAATCTGCTCCAGCAGTGCGCGAAAGCGGTTATAGCGTGGTGTGTTGTAAATCGCCTCGTGACCACCTGCAACCTTACTGGTTTCAGGCAACATTTTTACCCCGAGATAGGGCGTGAAAATCACCGCAACAACCCAGGAAGCAATCAAGGCTATGCCGACAATCCAGAACATATTGCTGGTGTATTCGCCGGCAGTAGAGCGAGCAAAACCGTTTGGCATAAAACCTACGGCAGTGACCAAGGTGCCCGACAGCATAGGTGCCGCCGTGTGGCTCCAGGCATAGGCGGAAGCAGCGACGCGACTGAAACCTTCCTCCATTTTTACTACCATCATTTCGATGGCGATAATGGCGTCATCTACCAATAATCCCAGCGCCAGGATCAGCGACCCGAGGGTGATGCGGTCGAAGTTTTTACCCGTCGCCAGCATCACCACAAAAACAACCGCCAGTGTCAGCGGTACGGCGGCGGCAACGACAATGCCTACCCTCCAGCCCATACTCAGGAAACTGACCAACATGACCACCAGCAGAGCGGCAAAAAACTTCAGCATAAATTCGTCTACCGACGAGCTGATATTGACGGCCTGATCGGTGACTTTGGTCAAGCTTATGCCCACGGGTAAGTCGGCATTAATCGCCGCCATTTCGTCGTCCAGGGCTTCACCCAAATCAAGCCCGTTCCAGCCATCGCGCATCACGATACCTAACAAAAGTGCTGGTTCACCGCCGTTGCGGATCAGGAAGGTGGCCGGGTCTTCGTAGCCACGTTTCACTGTGGCGACGTCGGCGAGTTTGAGTGTGCGCCCCTGTGTGACTACGGGCGTGTCGCGAATTTTTTGTAATTCGTCAAAGGCGCCCTCGAGGCGAATAAAGACCTCTGGGCCTCCGGTTTCGATTGAGCCGGCTGGAGTCAGTGCGTTTTGGCTGTTGAGTGCAGTAAACACATCCTGTGGGCTAACACCCAGGGTTGCCAAACGCTCGTGGGAAAACTCAACGTAGATACGCTCGGGTTGCTCGCCAACAATATTGACCTTCTTTACTCCCGGCACATGTAACAGCCGCTGCCGCAGGGTTTCGGCGTCGCGCACTAGCAGACGCTGCGATTCAGCTTTTGCTTTTAAGGCAAACAGTGCGAAAGTCACATCGGCATATTCGTCGTTGACCATGGGGCCAATCACCCCGGCGGGCAACCTGCTCGCCTCATCGCTGATTTTCTTGCGCGCTTGATAAAACTCCTCCTGAACCTCTGACGGAGGGGTGCTGTCGAGGAGGGTCAGAGTGGTAAATGCCAAACCGGGTCGAGTGTAGGTTTCGCTGCGATCGTACCAGCGTAGCTCTTGCAGGCGCTTTTCGATTTTCTCAGCGACCTGATCCTGCATTTCCTGCGGAGTTGCACCCGGCCATGCGGTGATGATAGTCATCACCTTTACGGTAAAAGCCGGGTCTTCGGCGCGCCCCAACTTTAGAAATGAAATAAGGCCTGCCAGCGAAATCAGGCAAATTAAAAAAAGGGTTACGGAGCGCTCGCGTACCGCCAGCGCGGAGAGATTAAAGCGGGAATCACTCATGGGACAACTCCTGTATCAAGATCGGCAAGGGGCTGCCCCTCCACCCGCACCAACTCACCCTCACGCAATAAATGTGCACCCAGCGCGACGATCCGGTCGCCTTGGTTGAATTCACCAGAGACAAGCGCCTCTTCGCCCCCCAGGAATTGGATTTTTATGGCATGCCAGAACACTTTTGCCGGTTCGCCCTTAATTACCCATACGCCCGGCCCTTGGCCAGCATCGGCTATGGCGCTAATGGGAATTTGCAGGCTTTGAGCGGACTCAGAATTCGCGAGCCTGATAGTGATCGTTGTACCCAAGGGGGCATTGGCCAACTCGCCCCCTAATACAAAGCGCGCCTCAAAGGTGCGAGTAACGGAATCTGCCGCACTGGACAGCTGACGAAGTTTTGCGGGAACCCAAACCTCCCCCTTACCAAACGCAGAGGCTTGCGCTAAAACACCCATCGGAGGGCGGAAGGTTTCAGGCAACTGGACTACCGCTTCACGCGGCCCGATATGGGCGAGACGCACAACCGTTTGCCCCGCACTGACCACCTGCCCCGGCTCCGCCAGGGTTTCCACCACCACACCGTCGCCATCCGCGACCAGCACCGCATAGCGGCTGGCATTGCGCGCCACATCAGCGGCGGCTTTGGCGGCCTTTACCTGCGCGGCTGCTGCGTCTGCAGCGGCCTTGGCTTGGTCATAAGTTGACTCCGAAATCGCCCCAGTACCGCGTAACTCGCGATAGCGGATCTCATCCTCGGCAGTTTGCAATGCCCGAGCTTGAGCGGCAGATACTGCCTCTTCTTGAGCAAGCGCCGCCAGTTTCAAGTCTGCAGGATCGATCCGCATGAGCACCTGCCCGGACTTGACCGCCTGGCCAGTATCGACCAAGCGCGCTAACACTTTGCCAGACACGCGAAAACCAAGGTCGCTTTGCACTTTAGCGGCAACGGTTCCAGTAAATGCGCGGTTTGCTGAGGCTGAATCCTGCACTTGGGCAGTACGAACCAACGGCACCTGAGTGCGAGGATCAGTTGGGGCTTTTCCATCACACGCAACCAACACAAACGGCAGCATCAAGATAGCGGTAGAGGTGGCAAGAGAACGCAGAAACATACAAGGCCCTTCCAGAAGGTGAACAGGCCTAAATTATTATTCTAGTGACCAAATCAGTCAATAGTCACAACAAAATATATTATGGCGATAAACTGCGCAGAACCAAACCCGACAAGAGCGCAGGCGCCTCTTCGGTATAGTCAAAACTGTGTTGCAGCAGCAGCGGATTAATGTAAGGGCGCATCACCAGATATATCGACATCACTGTTTCATCCAGCGGCGTCTTACGTTCAAAGTCACCGGTTTGACGCCCCTCTTGCAATACTTCCCGCAGTAGTTTCTGCACTCTTTCCTCATAGGCAAGCACCGCCTGCCAGCGTTCGGTTGCCGCTGAAGCGGCTATCTCATACAGCTTACGATCCTGGAAAAACAGGCGTAGGCTAGACTCCGTCATGGTTTTGAACAAGCGCCGTAACTTCTCGGGTGGTGTATCTGCCCCTTGGATAGCCGCAATTATGTCCGCCTCTATCTCGCCCAGACAGCGCCCGCAAATCACTTCGCCTATCGCCTGTTTGGACTCGAAAAACTTATAGATGTAAGCCTTGGAAAAGCCGATGGTTTTAGCGAGATCCGATACCGTGGTTTTTCCGTAGCCATAACGGCTGAAGTGCTCGGTGGCGGCGACAACGATTTGGGCGCGCACTTCGTGATCGGCAGGCCCTCGGGATGAAACATCTGAATTTTTCATACAACTCCTTAAAAACTAGGAAAACATGTGACCATATGGTAATTTGGTCACCATTATATCTTGAATGAGGCCCTCTATGTTATTTAATCGCACCCTGCTCTTGCTCATTCTCTGCAATCAATTCTCCGGTTGTGTTGTAGGCCCCGATTACATGCAGCCCGACGCAGGGCTACCAAATAATTTCCAAAACGAGGCAATACGGGGCTCATCGCAGCCAGGCAAAATAGATTTTGTTGAATGGTGGGCGACCTTCAATGATCCGCAGCTCACTCAATACATTCAATCTGCACTGGAGCAAAACCTCGATCTTGCGCAAGGCCAAGCCCGTGTCACACAAGCGCGCGCCGGTTTGGTTACCGCAACTGCTGCACTCTTACCTTCGGCGAACTTCGCTGCCCAAGCGAGCAGAGGATACCAGTCTTTAGAAACGCCGCTGGGACAAATACTCAGTTCAATCTCCGATTTTGACCGTTACGGAAATGTTTACGAGGCTAATCTTGAGGCAGGTTGGGAGCTGGACGTATTTGGTGGCACACGCCGCAACAGGGAAGCTGCGCTCGCCCTTTACCAGGCATCGGAGGCGGGTGTCGCTGCTACACGCATATCTGTTGCGGCACAAACTGCTGATGTTTACATCTGTATTCGTGGATTACAAAACCGGCTGATCGTAGCCAAACAGCAAGTGCAAACATTTGAAGAAGTGCTATCCATCGTTAAATTACTGCACCGCAAGGGGCTCGCATCCGAGATACAGTTGAGGCAGACGGAGAATTCATTAGCCTATGTCCGCGCTTCTGTGCCCGCACTGGAACTAGCCGTGGAAACTGCCATCAATGCGCTGGATGTGATGCTGGGTTCACCACCGGGAACACACAGGACTGAACTTATTCAGGTGAAGGGAATACCTGATGCACCTCCCGCAATTCCCGCGGGATCCCCCAAAAACCTACTTACTCGCCGCCCCGATCTGATTATTGCCGAACGCCGATTGGCTGCTTCAAATGCGGCTATAGGCGCTGCCGTATCCGAGTATTTCCCCAAATTCTCCCTCAACGGATTACTCGGTAGCGCGACCACGGCCAATGAAAATCTATTTACTCAGGACTCCAGTCAAGCGGCGGGCATGCTCGGCCTGAGATGGCGCCTGTTTGACTTTGGTCGCATTAACGCGCAAATCAATCAAGCCAAGGGAAAGGAAGCCGAGTTGTTAGCGGCATATCGCCTTACCGCCTTACGGGCTACGGCGGATGTGGAAAATGCCCTGGTCGCCATGTCCACACATGAAGGCCGGGTTAACGAGTTACGCCAGGGAGTAATCTCCCTTGAGCGGGCAAAAGCAGCATCCTACGCCGCCTACCACCAGGGTGTGACCAGCCGGTTGGAGGTACTGTATGCGGATGCCGACCTGCTTCGCGCTATGGATTTGCAAATTCAGGCCCAGGGTTATTCGGCGCAGGCAAGGGTTGCTGCGTTTAAAGCGCTTGGTGGTGGATGGCAACCCAACAAGGAGAACATCTAGTGGCAACCGAATCGCTTGCTAGCCAACGAAATGAGACTGAGCAAAGAAACAATTCCACCGAGGAAATCCTGACCGGCCCCATAGTGCCTGTCATGCTCCGGCTGGCGCTGCCAACGTTGTTGGTATTGGTAGCTCAAACATTCGTCGGGGTAATTGAGACTTACTTTGTTAGCTCACTCGGGGCAAGTGTTTTGGCTGGTGTATCGGTTGTTTTCCCCATACTGATGCTTATGCAAATGATGGCTAATGGCGGAATCGGCAGTGGATTGTCTTCTGCTGTGGCTCGGGCCTGCGGTGCTGGCCGTCGGGATCATGCCGAAGCACTGGTGTGGCATGGCGTTATAGTGGCATTGGTTCTGGGGACGTTATTTGCCGCTGTATTAATCATCGGTGGAAATACCTTGTATCAGTTGATGGGCGTTTCCGGCGCAGCGCTTTCTGCTGCCCTTGCTTACTCAACTATGATTTTCCTTGGATCCCCCCTTATATGGGTCGTCGCACTTCTATCTGCTGCTTTGCGCGGAGCGGGTGATACCAGGACACCAGCCTGCATCACCCTTGCCGGTGCAATACTCCTTTTGCCTTTATCGCCACTGCTCATATTCGGATGGGGGCCGATCCCGGCATTTGGTGTGCGCGGAGCAGGACTGGCAGTGGTCATTTACTATGTTATTGCAACGCTGTTTTTGATTAACCACATGAGGTCAGGCAAAAGCCTTATCAAACTCTCTAAAACCCGATTAGGAACCTCTTTTTTTGGAGATATTCTTGGTGTCGGATTGCTGTCCGCTATTGGCACAATACAAATCAATTTGACCGTCACCATCATCACCGCTGCCGTGGGTACATTTGGTTCCGATGCGGTTGCCGGTTATGGCATCGCCTCCAGATTGGAATACCTACAAGTACCGCTTTTGTTTGGGCTTGGAACGGCAATTATTACCATGGTCGGAATCAATACTGGCGCCGGCCAAATACGACGCGCGCAACGCATAACATGGATAGGGGCAGCAATCGCTTTTGCTTTTACACAACTACTCGGCATTATCATTGCGATATTCCCACAACTCTGGCTCACCATTTTTAGCGATCAGCAGCAAGTACTCATGGTTGGACAAAATTACCTCCAAACAATGGCACCTTTCTATGGAGTAATAGGTGTTGGGATGACACTTTATTTCGCCAGCATAGGAATGAAACGCGTGCTCTGGCCAGTCCTCGCAGGAACCGTACGAATGCTAATAGCGGCTCTCGGCGGATGGGTGGTGGTAAGTTATTTTGATTCTAATATACAGGCGCTTTTTCTAACGCTAGCTGTCAGTGCCGTTGTTTACTGCGCTTTAACAGCTGCTTCGATGCTTGCAATCAGAAAGCCCAACTATTCGAATAACGCCTAATTTTGGCCTGTTGATGAATATACGAACGTAGGTTTTACCAGAGCAAAATTAGAAAACCAAGTGGACCAGCCACGCCATTAACATTTAAAGTCATCACATCCCTGTGCACTTAGGCTGCTATGTTAAGACAAAACTATCGCATCCAGATTAATAAAACAGCCAGACGATTTTTTATCAATTACCATAAAAAATAACGTCTCATCTATGAAAGCAGACACATCAATAATTTCATAGCGATAGATGGAACTACCATGACCGGTCCTTCTGGCTCCTATGATTTCATTACCGTGCACATCAAACAACGTGATATAGCAGTTAAAGGGGGCGTCGCTTCCACTAACCTTTAACTCTATAAGCCCATCACCGCCTACAGTAAAAATACCTGATGTCATGATTCCTGATGTGATCGTGTGATCATCGTGACCCGATCGTGCATATCTACCGTAAAAGTGATAAATGCCCTCCTTCCCAACCTGGTCACCGTATTGGCAATAGGCCGGATAGTATGCGCTCTCGCAACTTGTTACTTGGTCGTCTGTAAACGCGTTACCCTCCAAAATATTCCAGCCATCCAATAATCCAAATTCGAAATTACCGTTAATAAAATCATTAGTTGGATAGATGCTATTGGTAAATTCAAATCCATCTATATTGATATGATCGAATGGACTACTTGAAGCATCAACAATCTTAAAATAGAGGATTTCGCCCACATAGGCTGATGCATCCCAATACACATCATAATACTGCTCATCGTTATTTGATCATCTACATTGCTACCGCCACCTATTTTGAAACTTAAAATTGCATCACCACCAACCACAAACCGGCCCGATGTTATAACTCCGATATCTGAGTCTCCGCCGCCGTTAAAGCCCCACAAATGAAACGCACCCTGATGATTGAATGCACCACCCCAATATTGATCTTGCGATGTAATATCGGTGTCAGAAAAAGCTGTTCCCGACACGACATTCCATCCGGAAAACCCCCCAAGTTCAAAATCACCATTACTGAAATTATTAGTTGGTAGCGCGACGGAAGCATGTGCGGTAGAAAAAAATGCGAAAAAAAGAATAACAATGCGAAGGAAATCTGAATGAATGTTTTTCATAAACCACCCCTGGTTAAATTCAACTTGAATATTTCAAAATGACCTCTTGGGCTGTATCACAAAGCAGTTGTGTTATCGCGCTACGTTTATATACACCACTATTTTGGACACTATTATCTTTTTTCATATATTAAAAGCATTTTGGCGCCTCAATGTTTAACGATAGACAAATCAGCCCAAAATATTTGATTTATTAAGAATTAGATCTTTGCCTGGCATGAATTTGTTAAGCCATATTGTCAAAATGGAAATTAGCTATTACGGATTTTTTGGCTGACGACTCTCCTTTCGTTCATTTAAAAGCCCATGCAGGAGGTATTCAGTTTTATTTGACCATCGTTAGACATTTTGATAATTTGAGAGGTGCAAGGCTGGATCAACTATTCGATCCAGCCCGCTTTCTAACAATAATTCAACACAGGCAGAGGAAGAGCTATATGAAAGGTTATAGTCGGAAACAGCTGGCAGTGGCCATATCACTATTAACATGGGGATCTGCTACGGCAATAGCAGAGCCGTTAAGTGAGGATGAGCAACTTTCCTTGATTGAAGAAGTGATCGTTACCGGGGTTGCTAAAGAGACAAGGAAGTTTGATGCGACCTTCAATATTAATACTATCAATCAAGAAGATTTAAAACAGCTTGCACCAAATGGTACAGCCGAGCTGTTAGGTAATATCCCTGGTTTCTTTGCCGAGGGCGGTACCGCCGGTGAAACTCATAACAACGTTCTGGTGCGTGGACTTCCGCAAGCGGGGGGTTATCGCTACGTTCCAAACCTTATAGACGGTTTGCCAGTCTATGAGGAGCCCGAAGCTCCCTTTATGAATAATGACGTGTTTATCAAGAGCGACTTGATGACGGTGAGTGTTGAAGCGGTTAAGGGTGGCCCAGGTGCTATTTTCTATTCCAATGCTCTTGGTGCGGCAGTGAACTATGTTACCCGCACAGGCAGCCAAACATTTGAAGGCGAATACAGACTGGAAGTAGGCGATTGGGGTCATGTGCGTAATGACTTCTTCGTGGCTGGCCCAATCAATTCGAATCTGACTTATGCAGTGGGCGGTTTTTACCGGGAGTCAGATGGTCAGCGTGATCCCGGTTTCACCGGCAATAAAGGCGGTCAACTTCGTGGAAATCTGCTTTATACCAGTGACGATGAACAAAGCACGATAAAAATACAGGCGCATGTCATTGACGACATCACTGCTTACTATCAAAACATTCCTTTTTCAGTTCCCAACTCTCGGGAGCCAGGAACTGAAGGAAATCCGTTCGAAATCGACCCCGGCAGCGTTGAAAGCTTAGGTGTCGATTTTGGAGAAGGTACTGTACTTTCCAATGCTACCGCTGATTATGCCCTTTACGATAGCCAGGGAAATCCAATCAATTTAAATATTCGTGATGGTATTAACCCTGAGTTTAATATCTTCACATTAGAGGCCATGCACGAACTCGACAGCGGATATCGTTTTGAAGGCAAGATACGCCATACCTCCGGCAGCAACGGTTTCAACGCGCTATTCAATGACCCTCCTGCAGAAACGTCTCGGCTTACTGTTGATCAATACAATCGCATACAAAGTTTCACCGGTGCTCTAGGGGATGCCTATGATGATGCCACTAGTGTCAAGGCTTACTACGCAGACACAGTAACCGGCACCGATCTTTCGACCGCCACAGAAGCCCCAGCCATCCTCGCGCATAACATTCCCGTCTATGGCAAGGTGGATGCTGACAATCTCACAGTCGATCTTCGCATCAGCAAAGATTTTGAATTAGGCAGTAGCAGCCACGAAATCACTTTGGGCGCATATGGCAGCGAGTATACCTATGATGTGTTCTCTGTATTTGCCAGTGCCTGGAGCGATATCAGCAGTAATTCGCGCCTGGTAGATCTCTATGCTGTAAATGACGCGGAACAGCAAGTCGGACCATCTATTACTCGCGGAGGGATGGACCAACCGGCAATTTTCGGTCTCGGCGCCGACTCCACGATGAAAACTACGGCCTTTTATCTCCATGATCATGTGGAGCTTATGGATGACCGGCTTAAATTAGATTTGGGCCTTCGTTGGCAAGAACTGGATGTGGATCGCACTACCACCAATTCATTTGATCCAGGTAACAGCTCGGAGGATTTCACGCCGGATAACGTCGTAGTAGGCTCTACCAATGACACCTTAGCTGACAACTTTGTGAATGTTCCCGATGGTGCTCCACAGCAGGCTACCGAAAAATACGACGATTACGGCTGGTCCGTTGGCTCGAACTATTTATTGATCGAAGATGGCAGCTGGGGCGATGTGTCCATCTTCGGTACGGTGTCAGATTCGTTCCGCCTGCCTGGCTTCGAAGATTATATATTTGGTGGCCCAGCCACTAACCCTGGTACAGGAGAGATTGTACGGGGAGATTTAGTCGAAGATATCCAACAAGTTGAAGGTGGTTTCCGCATCGCGAATGATTCATTGGATTTTTCTGTCTCAGTGTTTCACATCGACTTCAAAGCCAAAGAGAGCCTCGGTGCCACACTAGACGACCTGAGCGCTACCGGCTTTGGTGGAGTCGCCTGTGACTCTGTACCCGGCCCGGCAGATTGTCCAAAAATACGAGATAGTTATCGTCGTAGTTTGTCGAACGTCGGCGTGGAATTTGAGGCGAGCTACAACCCCGCCGCACTTCCTGGCCTGACATTGCAGGGCAGTTTGGTGTTCCAGGATCCAGAGCAAGGGCAAGATAGCGCTGTACGTACCGGCATAGTGGATGTAGACACGAACAATGATGATGTTAATGATCAGCGTCAATACGTGGTTTCAACAACTGAAGGACGCAGACCTCGCCGTCAGTCAGAGGTCATGTTCAACTTCCGCCCGTCTTACACCTTCACCGCCGTCCCACTCACGCTCTATGGCCAGGTTCAGTATTTCAGTGAGCGATATGCATCGGATGACAGCACCGATGTAACGGTCTACCCGGAGTACACGCAGGTAAACATGGGGATGCTATATGAGATCAGCACCAATATAGAATTCCAGCTCCATGTCACCAACCTGAATGATGCAGAATCCTTTACCGAAGGTTCTAACATTACGTCAGGGTTAGCCTTCAGTGACGGCACCTACACAGGCGTTGCTCGACCATTAATCGGACGTTCAGTGAAAGCTAACTTGAGCTATAGATTTTAAACATCAAGCTATCGATGAAAGCAGTAAATTGATGCTGTAACCTTGAGTAATCCCCATCTGTTGAGGTGGGGATTTTTTAATCACACGCTCACCTGTTATCTCGAACTTGCATTAAAAATTCAATGATTTAATGCCTCGTCTTTAAGCTGTTGTAATATTTCAGCACTTACCCAGCGAATTTCTGAGGGAATATCAGTCTCCATGGCGGCGCGCCATGTAAATAACAAAAATTTTCCATCGAGAGTGAGTGCCGGGGCCATTTCCCAACCGGGGGTGTTAATTTGCGGACCAAGATTCTTTGGCTGTGACCAACCGTCCGCCGTTCTAAAAGATACGTATAAATCGTGGTCACCAAAACCACCCGGACGATTCGAATGGAAAACTAAAAATGATTCATCCGGCGCTATCAGTGGGTCACTATCGTTGTAGTCGGTATTAATCCCTGGAACCGTTTCCACATGAATAAATCCTTCATGATTAATCTCTGCAAGATAGATATCACCGTGCAAGGCACTGGTGCCTTTTTCCCGCTCTGATGAAAAATAAAGATTACCTATATTGGAAAAGCTGGCATACCATTCGCTCGAAGAGGAATTGATAGCATCTGACAAAGGTATAGGATTCAGCCAATCAGAACCATCACGTTGCAAGCGATAAAGGTCCGCTTGCCAAGGGGCAGGGTCGGGATTCGTAATCGCCGTAATCACTAACTGTTGATTCACGTCAAACACCGGCTCTCCTTCCCAGGTATCGCTAACCAAGTGCAAGAGTTCCGGCGCCTTACCGGGGCTGACGCGATAAAGGCGATTCGGAAACCATTGGTCATTAGTGACGGTGTAATAGAAATCACCGTTCAATGGATCAAATCTGCCATAGCCAACAAATTCCTGTGCCGGAGCTATGTGGTTTTTGGCAAATACTTTGGGTACAGTACCGGGGAAATCAGCATCAAATTTCGCATATGTTTGCTTAATGGTTAATGATCCGCCACTGCAACCAGCAAAGAAAACCGCACAACCTATTAGCTCCGTGAATCGACGACACATCTCAGTACTTGCCCGTTAGCGCTTAATAAAATCAGTGAAATTTATGTGCTATGGACTCCAATGAGCGGCCTTTGGTCTCAGGCATCATCCGAATCACAAAGATCAACTGCAGCAACATCATCAGAGTAAAAAATCCAAAAATATAGTGCGGTTCATAGGTACTTAAAAAACTGGGCATTAACAATGTAATGAGCGCGGCATAAATCCAGTGGGTGCTGGCGCCGAGCGACTGGCCTTTAGCCCGCACGCTGTTGGGAAATATTTCGGCAATAAACACCCAAATAACAGCGCCCTGCCCTATGGCATGGGCGGCGATAAACACAAACACAAAAAACACCACTAGCATACCACCCACATCAGCATAAAAAGCCCAAGTGATTACGCTCAGGGAAATCAGGTAACCAATCGAGCCGATTAGCATCAGGGTTTTACGGCCTAATTTGTCGATTAACGCCAGGCCAAGCATGGTGAAGATTAAATTGACGGTGCCCACCCCGGCGGAAGACAGTAGCGATGAAGCGGCATCCAAGCCCGCCAGATTAAAAATGCGGGGGGCAAAATAAATAATAAAATTGATCCCTGACAATTGATTAAACGAGGCAATTAGAAATGCCAGCATAATCGGCATAAAATATTTTTTCTGTAGCAGAAGCTCGTGTGGGTCGCTGCTTCGAGCAGAGTTGATTTCAGCAATAGCAGCATCAGCAGCCTGTGGACTATCACCCATTTTGACAAAAATATTACGCGCAAGCTGATCATTATTTTTTTCCAATAGCAACCACCGTGGACTCTCCGGCACAGAAAACACCAACAGCAGAAAAATTGCCGAAGGAACAGCCACCACTCCGAGCATAAAACGCCAATCATTTTCACCACTACCAGAAATTAAATAATTGCTCAGAAACGCAGCCAAAATACCAAACACTATCTGGAACTGGTAAGTAGCAACTAAACGCCCACGGTATTTTGCAGGTGCAATTTCCGACACATAGGCAGGCACGGCAATGGAGGAAATACCTATGCCGACACCACCAATAAAGCGCAGCAACGAAAATGCATAAGGGTCATTAGCTAGCGCTGAACCTATGGCGCTGACCACATATAACACACCAATAATAATCAGGGTGTTTTTGCGCCCTAGCTTGTCGCAGGGAATACCACCGAATAAGGCGCCCAGCACAGTTCCCCAAAGCGCAGACGACATTACCAACAAACCGTGAATTAACGGGCTAGTGTTCCATAGTGCTTGCAAACGCAAGTCGGCGCCCGATATTACCGCGGTATCAAAGCCAAATAGAAATCCGGCAAGGGATACCGTAATTGCCCATAACAAAGTATTTTTCATGCTACTGTCCACTCCTGAACAACTTAAAAATAGCCAATATTACCTACGGTTAATTCCAGTAGTTTATTCGTTTTAATAACCAATTCCTGGTTCTTTTGAGTGGGGAAAACCTGATTGGTAAATACCAGTTCGCCCTCATTAATAAAAATTTCAATCGATGAATTATCGATATACAGCTCCAGCTTGAGCTGATTCTTTTTGTTGTTGAAGGGCGCTCGCTGAATGCCTGTAAACTTTTCAGAAAACTTTACCAAGCCGGATTTATTGCGATCAAACAATACCTGACCTTTATCGCGGTCAATGATCAAACGCGATTGTTCGCGGCCAGCCCCCAGCGAAAATTCAATACGGTCAGCCGCTTGGCTGTTGAATTCTAAATGCACATACTGCGGGAAATCTTTAATTCCCTGTGCAGTCAACAATTCATATTTTCCGTTGATTTTTGTTGGCGTAAGTGCGACATTTTTTTTGCGATGAGTGGCGACTTCACGCGCGGGTATTGATTTAACAACATAGCGCCCATTGGATTCCGTCAAGCTCAATTCGCGCGGCAATGTCATGGCTCCGCGCCAGGTTTTCAGCGGTGTGATTTGTGCGTAATCCCAATTATTCATCCAGCCGATCATCAACGCGCGCTGATCTGGCAGGTTTGACCAACTCACCCCCGCGTAATTGTCGGCGCCATAGTCCAGCCATTCGGCAGGAGATTCACCTTCCTTGATATTTTGCTGGAGTTGAGCGCTAAATTGCGAGTCAAGGGAAAACGTTTTTCCGTCAAAATCGCCAACAAAATATTGAGTGCCCGAACCGCCATTCACTGCGCCAGGGTTGATGCTAACCAGCAACACATATTTTTGCTCTCCACTGCCTTCAATGCGTAGCGGGATCAGATCCGGACACTCCCACACACCGCCTTTGGCGCCCACACCTTCGCCAAAATCACTTTCGTGTTGCCACTCCTTCAAATTTTTGGACGAGTAAAAGCTGATTTTTTTATCAACTGCGAGACTCATAATCCATTTTTTATCTGCTTCAAACCAGAATACCTTGGGGTCGCGAAAGTCACGTTCGACTTGATTGGTTAACACCGGGTTGTGAGTATATTTCTGCCAACTACGGCCTTTATCCAAGCTATACGCCAGCGCTTGTGATTGCCCTGCAGGCAGGCTTCTGTGCTCGCGGAATTGGTGGTTGTAGGTATAAATCGCCACCACTGGGGGATTGTCTTTGGTGCCAAGGCCACTGGTATTGTTTTTATCAAAAACTGCACTGCCAGAGAAAATGGTGCCGAGTTGATCGGGATACAAGGCGATGGGCAACTCCTGCCACGAGTGTAGGTCTCTGCTTACTGCATGCCCCCAGTGCATTGGCCCCCAAGCGTGACCATAGGGGTTATATTGATAAAACAGATGGTATTCACCATCCACATACACCATGCCGTTGGGATCATTCATCCAATTGAGCTGGGGCGCGTAGTGGAACGCCGGGCGATAATCTGCATCGATGGCCATCACTTTTGCAGCGCAAAATAGTGTCACTAATATTGCTAATATGGTGCCGATATTTTTAAGTGTCATCTAAAGTATCCTTCATTGAAAGCCGAGCAGGAATTCAGCACGCTGAAATGAAAAAGCAGTAGCCTGAGCTACTGCTTTTTCATTTTACTGCGCCAGCGGAATTCTAATGTTGTCCAGATTCAAATGTCCCCAACCTCCAGTGGCCTGATCAACTGCTTTGAGATAACAGCGGCGCCCTACGAAGGCGGAAGCATCCATATTCCTTTCAACAAACTCTTCAGAATCGTTACCCGTAATACGCATTAATTCTGCGCCGTTCTGATCATCAATTAATGCCAGATAGAGCTTCTCAATGTCATTGCCACCACTGATTAACGCGCGGATTTGACCGTGACCGCCCAGCATAAATGTTTCGGAGCGCAATTCGCCCTGATCGGTATCGCCACCAGCTTTAAAGCCCCAGAGATGAAAATTGCCCTCCCGCATGAAGCTCAAACACTCGACCCAGAAGCAACTGTCATCTGTGACATCAGCCTCCGAAAAAGCAGCGCCTTGTGCAGTCCAACCAGCAAGGGTGCCAGTTTCAAAATCAAATATCCTGTAACTTAAGGCTGGGCCAGTGGGAATACGCAAACTGTCCATATTAATGTGACCGAAACCCGTCACTGAATTATCGACTAAATGCACTCGCAGGGTTTCACCGCGATGGGCCGATGCATCCAGCACCTGCTCCTCATAAGCTTCACTATTGTTGCCCGTGATGCGCATTAACTCACTACCATCAGCGCGCTTCAACGCAAGATAGAGGTTATTCAAGTCACTACCACCAGATAGCAGTACCCGAATTATTCCATCACCGCCGAGCACAAAGCTGTCGCTGATAAGTTCTCCCAGCTGACCGTCGCCCCCTTCTTGATGGCTCCAAAGATGGTAAGAACCTTGATGATTAAAAGACTCACCCTGCCAGAACGTTGTTGCGTTGCTTATATCACCGACAGTGAATGCATTACCTATGACCGTCCAGCCTGCGAGACTGGCATTTTCAAAATCATAGATGCGTAACGGCGAAGCTTCCTGCACCACTATCTGTGCCTGGGCTGTGGCATTGCCATCCAGACTCGTAGCCGTGATTGTGGCTTCGCCTGGGGCCACCGCAGTAACAACCCCCTGATGTACTGTTGCAACATTCGTATTGCTGCTCGCCCAGACAAGAGAGCCAAAACAACCATTCATAGGAGTGACTGCGACCTGTAACAGGAGATTCTGCTCAGGTACTAGTTCTGCATTAGCTGGTGACAGGTTTATACCAACAACGATATTGCTTGGTATTGGCATTACTCCATCCAACTCGTCGGCTACCGGTACTCGGATATCGTCCAGGTTAATATGTCCCCAGCCACCACTTGCACCGTCATGCACTCGCAAATAAACGGACTCCCCAATGAAATCACTAGCATCAAACTTGCGTTCAACATAGGTTTCCGAATCGATGCCCGTATCCTTGATCAAAATCTCATGGGTACTGGAGCGTACTAAGGCGAGATACACATTTTCGGGGTCATTACCGCCCGCGATGCGATAATGAATTTGCCCATCACCTTCCAGCACGAATGTGCCGCTACGCATCTGACCAACCGCTGCGTCCTCCCCGCTGTTAAAACCCCAATAGTGAAAAAGGCCTTGATGATTGAATACACCGTTCCACCAATTGGCTTCGTCAGTTACACCCAAATCGGTAAACGCGTCACCGCCAGAAGTGCACCAACCGGCAAGATCGCCTGTCTCAAAATCGTATCTGATCGCGCCTGACTTAGCAGTAAAGGTAATTCCACTGTTGACGCTAGCCGCTACGCCACCCAATTCAGGATCAGGGTCAACAAATGCAGCTGGCTGTACGGTAATACCGAAGTTAACAACGTCCGAATCATAATCTTGTGCCTGCCCTTTCAGGGTGAGCCGTACAGATTGCGAACTCACCCATTCAAGGTCATAGGTTAAACCCACCGGTAAATTTTCAATCGACCAATTATCGAGATCCAGCGGGCTCTTGAATTGGTTGTTTGTTAATTGAATTAAAATACTTTTGCCGGCTTCCTGACCTTCCGTCAGAGGCTCGGGTGCAGACAATGTGAGCGTGGTTACAGGCTCAACAATCGCCGTAAAACGGGGAAGCGTTCCGATGGCAGCAGGTAGAGAGGAAGAACCGGCGATCTGACTCGCGGCTATTTGAACCTGGGCATTTGTGATGTCTTCATCGTAATCGGCTTGCGAGTCACCCAGCAGAGTCAATTTTACTAACGAGTCGCTAAGCCGATCCAAGGTTGCGATAGCAACGCCTTCGGGAGCGCCACTTAAGTTCCAGTCTTCCAATGAGAGCGGAGCGGTCCAAATACCATTACTCAGCTCGACCAGTAACTCCTGCCCAGACTCTTCGCCTTCATGAATCGCAACATTACCCGTTACGGTGACTTGAGGACCTGTGACGCTATCGGCCGCCCTTAGCGGATAAGCCACTACCTGCGTGAAGGTGGTGGTTCCGCCGGCAGAGTAGAGAGCTATCTCCTGACTGTCCTGACGCACGGGATATATTCTGTTTTCGAAAACGGCTTTATCGTTGATGAATACTGCAATAGCCGAATGATCGATAAAGACGTGGAATTTTGTCGGTTTGCCAAAAGCCACCTCGTCATAAGCGCCACGATAAATTCCCGTCTCCTCTAAACCACTCAAGTTCGAAGAATTCGATTTATCAATTACCAAATCGTCGCCATCGTAATAAACACGAGTGTACTCATCACGATCAGGTGATGCACTGATTACCAAGCCATAGCTAGTCGCTGTCTGAGCTGGATTAACTTCAGCAATAATTTCTACCTGATTACTCGCTGTTGGTAATTCATGCTCACCATTTACCACCACATCTGAAAGGGTTTCTTGTTCATTCACCTCACGTAAGGATTGCAATGCAATAGCGGGAGTTTGCCCCAACGTTTTACCATCGGACAACAACCGCAATACTCTTGGCAAACTATAAGTATGCGCCCACCCTAAATCATTTTGTATTTGGGAATTGGTACGTTCATCGACGATACCAATCGCCACCAAATCACCATTAGCAGCGCGAGTGATAGTGGGCGATAGATGACCATGGATGACATCCAGATTTTTAGGCTGCGCATAATCAGGGATAAACTGCCCTGCACCATTGGCAGCATTTGGATCCCAGGTACCCGTCCAATATACACTTCGAACGTAAGGCGCTTCTGTTTTACGCATAGCGCCGCCGATAGGGCTAACGACCAAAACGTATTTGCCCTGACCATTGTGTTCACCGATATATTCGAACACCGGCATCTCCCAAATGGCAGAACCTATATCCATAGAAGAAAAAGATAGTGATGTAAATGGCTGAGACGCGCGCTCCCAGTTGCCCGACGCAAGATTCGTCGTGGTGTAATGTTCGAGTGCTCCACCACTGCCTATGGCCGCACCAATAATCATGTGCCAGCGATTGTCCTGTTTCCACAAGTAGGGATCGCGGAAATCGTTGATACCGCCTGGGTTGGGCTGATTTTTATCGATCAATCCGCCTTTCTTTTGCCAGTGTTCAAGGTTCGCTTCCGTACTCGTCGCCCAAGCAATACCAGGATCGAATTGGCCATCAAAATTTACGGTAGTGTAAAAGGCGTAAGCAGTATCACCGTCTGCAATTACATCACCAGACCAAATACCTTTTGAACCAAGCCCTGACATACCATCCGTATTAAGAGCGGGATAAAAAGCATCTTTTAAGTTTTCCCAATACACTAAATCATCACTCACCATATGCCCCCAATGCATCATCCATTTGTAAGGTCCATTGGGTGTGCGCTGATAAAACATGTGATAGCGCCCATTAAAGCGAACCAGTCCGTGTGGTTCGTTGGTCCAGTTGGCTGGCGGCATGGCGTGATAACGCGGACGCAGTACATCATCCTCGAACCGGGTTTCCGGAACAGCAATGGACTCTCGCCACGGCGTATCTTTACCCACCTGGTACTCCTCTAGCCACTGGGACTCCGGTGGTACCGAAGCATAAACGCGGGTGATATCGTAGGCCGCGTTGATGGCATTGACTTCGAAAACACCGAACGAGGTTTGGGGTTTGTCACTGCGAGCAATCACCAACGGTGTATTGTTAGCAAATTCAATGTTGCCCGTAACGAATTGCTGCTGCGCAACTCGAACACCATTCACAAACAAAGTGACTTGTCCGTTGTTCACCGTCGCAGCCACATGAGTCCAATGGTATAGAGGGAATCGTTCTGGAGCCTTGAGGTTCACTATCTGTCCAGCGATGTTTACCCGTATCCACCACTCACCGTAAGTATTTATCGATAGGCTAAAGCCCCTGCCATCAGCCGTTTGATGCATCAAGGAAGAATCCATCAAGTCGGTTTCTTCGGTCGAGGGGTAGGATTCCAATGCTATCCATGTACTCAATGCCAGCTGATTCGAAGTCGGCATATTGAGTGGACCGGTCACCCAAGTAGAGTAACCGTCAGTACGCAACGCATTACCACTCACTCCCGGCACTCGCTCCGGGGGATTTTTTCCGGCAAAGAAACTCACACGGTAATCGCTTCCGCCAGCGCTATTAATTACTTGGGCGCTGCCATTTTCTTCGTTGTAATTCAGTTCCACCAATGGAACTGCAAATGCAGGTTTAGTACAGATCATGGCGGCGGTGATTGCCGCGGCTCGAATGATCCTATTCTTCATTATTATCATAATTGCCTCCGCGCTCTTGCGCATTGCTGATTAAAACTGATGAAGTAAAACGTTCGTCTCCTACACCCATCATCAATCTGTTTCCCTAAAAAGACTTAATGTACAACGTTGTACATTTTGGTGCGAACGAAGCCCACAACGACCAGGTAATGCTCTAAATGGAATATTCCGGAAGGACTCAGTCTCCGGGGGGTTAGCTCATAGCCACCACGTGATGTACATATTCGCGAGCTGGATGAATCCGAAATACCAACCGATCAGCAAAAACATAGTTATTTTTATTCAACATTAATTAAATTGCGGCCAAGCAGATGTTTATGTTCTGCAATTCATCATTATCAACGGTTTTACTTAGCTACAGAAAATTGCCATGTAAAATTTAAGGAAAGCAATTAATATTTGCTGCACTTTTACTTTTTATAGGGCATGAACATTACAGTAAAATACCTGTGTCAAAAAAACGGACCGTTAAAAATTCAATAGGATATCTTCAATCTTTTTTGTTCTTATTTTTGAATTCAGCGATTAGCTTATTGAAGTCATCAGCATATTTTTTTAAATCGGATAGACGCTTCTCCTTCTCAACAACTGACAACCTTGAGCACGACAGATAGTCCTGCATAGCTTTGACATAATGTTTGACGTCCGCATGCGCTTTAATCATTTGTGCCGCGACAGCAGTATCAACATCAGGAAAATCCGGCTTTTCTCCCGGTTTCTCGCAGCAAATCGCCAGAACAGGACATAGAAACAACAAAGCGGGAAAATTCCTTATTTTCATTAGCACCCACCCCCAACTCAAATTTTAAACTTGTCTACGACTGTCATAAGTCGTTTGGAGCGATCCAGCAACAGCGCTGCACCTTCAAGGGCACCCTCAATTTCCTGATCTGCCTTTTCCAACACACCAGCAATGCTGCCAACATTGTCTTCAATTTGTCGAGCAGACATTGTTTGCTGCTCAGTCGCGCTCGCCACCGTATTGGTTTTGTCGCGAATGATCGAAACAATATCGGCGATAGCTGTCAACGAGTCGCGCGCCTTGGCCGCATGCAACACTGAGTCATCAGCCTGCTCATTACCGCTTCGCATCATCATGACCGCCTGTTGCGCACTCTGCTGTAGACGTTCGATGATCTGGCGTATTTCTTTGGTAGATTCCTGCGTTCTGGAGGCAAGTACCCGCACTTCATCGGCAACCACTGCGAAACCACGACCTGATTCACCAGCACGCGCAGCTTCAATTGCCGCATTGAGCGCTAACAAATTTGTCTGCTCCGCCACTCCGCGGATAACATCAAGCACTGAGCCTATGTTAATTGTCTCCTTCTGAACATTGTCGATAACCTGCCCCGAATTCTTCAGTTCAGCAGATAGCAGGCCAATCTTGTCCGTGGCAGCAACCACCGTATTATTGCCCGCGACCACGACTGAATCAGCTTCGTGAGAAAGGTTGGCCGTTTCGCTCATGTTTAAGCTCACGCTTTGAATAGCAGTCACCAACTCCCTAATAGCTACAAACATCTGTTCGATCTTCATTTTCTGGGTAGCTGCAGATTGTTTATTATCGCGTGCCCAAGCAGCCAAGGAAGTTGATTCCTTTTCTACGTCACCCGCCACGGCAACAAGATCAGTGACTATTACATAAAGCTTCTCCACAAAGTCATTGAAGTAGCGAGCCAGCTCTGTTATCTCGTCGTTACCTTCCAGCGGCAAACGACGCCGTAAATCACCGTCACCAGAAGAAATATCTCGTAGAATCGAAACCACTCCGTTTACCTTGCTAACGATACTGCGCTGAATAAAAAACGCGGATATTAACGAGAATGCAACAAGGACGGCTGCAACAACACTGGATTGAACCAGTGTGCTGTGCTGCATCTGATCAATCTCACTTTTGCTAACTTCGATGAAAACATCACCGAGCAGAGCACCATCGGACATAATGTTTTCTTTGATGATGAAGCTACGATCTTTTTCTACACCACCTTCTGTAAATTGGATATTGCGAATCTCAATGGGGGATAAAGCGCTACTATTCTCTGGATAGGCAGCAAAAAGTTCGCCGCCAGCGTAGATAGCAGCACTTATCACCCGCGAATTGCGTTTAAGTGAAGCGAGAATACTAGCGATAATGACTTTATCATCAAACGTTATAGCTCCTATGCTCGACTCACCAAGCACTTTTGCAAGAGACTGTGTATCACCAATAATGGCCGAACGAGCATACTCGGCCGCATTAAGTACAGCCAAAGAAGAGATGACCAAAATCGACAGGACGCACGCCGAGAAAACACCAATTATTATTTTATTATTTATTGTAAACATGTTGCTCCCCAACTGACGGCTAAAAAAGGCCGCGCGAACGCGGCCAATATCGCGAGGCTCCATAACAACAAGCGACAACAACAGCGAAGCTACTAACGAACCTTAAAAGTGCAACCCCCCTACTCTTGCAACGAAATAGGCTTGAGCGTCCAGTAATCCAACGCTGTGAAATTCGCCACGCCCTGAGAGCCAAAGATATTTATTCCATCGCTGTCGGCTTTGCTCGGATAACTGCGGAAGCTAAATGCCGCTGCATCATTGATGAACACATCAATCACCGAACCGTCAATGAACACGTGGAATTTCGTAGGTTTCCCGAATGCTGCTTCATCGTAATTTTCGATCAGCAAAACTTTGTCTTCTTCGTTGGCAGTTGTGCTGTTACGTTTATCCAGAGCGATACGCTTTCCTATCCCGTCGTAATAAATGCGCGTGTATTCTGAACGGTCAGCATTGGCCAATACTTCGAAGCCATAACGCTCAGCGGTATTGCTGTCATTAAGCGTGAGTACAAACTCTATCTGTTTGCCATTAACACCGGTGGCAGTCACATCGGAGGTTGAGAGGTCTGCGATAGAAGTGGGATCAGCAGCCGTGCGAAGGCTGGCTAAATTCGCACTGGGACGCTGTCCAAGAGTGGCGTTATCCGGCAGGAGGTACCATTCCCGAGCCAAACTGAACGTGTGCGCCCAACCGGCGTCCAGTTGCGCTTGCGAGCTGCGGCGCTCATCTACAATCCCTATAGCCGTCAAAACGCCAGCTGCGTTGCGCTCGACTGTGGGAGAAAGGTGACCGCGCAGCAGATCCAGTTTTTTGGGTTGTTGATAGTCGGGCGTAAATGTTCCATCGGACCAGGTGCCCGTCCAATAAAGGCCACGCGTTGGATTGCTGTTGTCGTATTTACCCACAGCACCGCCAACGGGATTGACGACCAGAATATGTTTATCGTCAAGGGGTTCAAATACGGGCAGTTCCCAAACATCGGAGCCGACATCCATATTGGCATAACTCACGCTGCTGAATACGGGCTGATAAGTCCAACTCAAAAGGTTAGGTGACGTGTAATAAGCCAGCCCCCCGCCGCCTTGCACTTTGGCACCGATCAGCATATGCCAGGTTCCATTTTCCTCCCACAAGTAAGGATCGCGAAAATCCTGAACCTGATCACTATCGATCAGAGGCCCCTGCTTTTCCCACGTAAGGAAGTTTTCGTCTTCGCTGGTTGCCAAAGCGATCCCGGGATTAAAATCATCTGAGTGGTTAACATTGGTGTAGAAGGCGTAGGCCTTGCCGTTGCTAACAACGACATCACCAGCCCAAATGCCCTTCATGTCGAAGCCGCTGGTGCTACCTTCGTCAAGGGTTGGATACAGCGCATCCGGTAATACAGTCCAGTTGACGAAATCCTCGCTAACCATATGCCCCCAGTGGGACTGGGTTTTGAACGGACCATTCGGCGTGCGTTGGTAGAACATATGGAATTGGTCGTCACTACGCACCAGACCGTGAGGTTCGTTAGTCCACCCAGCCGGAGGCATGGCGTGAAATTTTGGACGATGCAAGTCATCGACAAAACGATTGACTGGCGTCTTGATGGCGCTTGCGCTATTCGCGCTGCTACCAGCTTGGTAGGTTTCTAAAAGGGTACCCGCATTAAGGGAATAGTCGTATACACGCGTATCATCAAAGGCGCCGTTAACGCCGTTAAGCAAGAAAATTCCGTCCGATATATCGGTATGGCTTTTACCCACACGCAGAGGACGCTCGGCTAATTGCACCGTCTGATTTTTTGCAATACTTGTACTGGCAACCACAGTACCGTTCATCACCAGGCTAACCTGTCCCTGCACGCTATCCACTACCCCCGCCACGTGGGTCCACGTGTTGAGTGGGAATAGTTCATCCGCCTTGAGCGTGACGAGGTTGCCTCCTACGTTGACCCTGAAGCTATATTCCCCCCAGGTATTAATATCCAGGGTAAATCCCTTGCTGCCGTCAAACTGAGAGACGAGTGCAGATGGATGGTGCTGGTCATACGGCAACTCCCGATCCGATGGATAAGACTCCAACGCGACCCACGTCTCTACCGTTATGTTCTTCAGATTGGTTAAATCCAGGTCGGCATCGAGAAATGTTGAAAAGCCATTAGTACGTAATGCATTTCCGTTAATGCCCACAACACGTTCAGCTTCACCGAGTGTATTTTGAATTTCCACATCGGCACCACTGACTTCCTCTTGCGTGTTTCCTGCGGCTTCATCATATGCCAAGTGAAAAACCAGCTCCCCGGTTGGAACTGGTGGTTGCTCCGGCTCGTTGTCGGATTTGGGAGACGGCCCTACTTCGCCTAATTTACATCCTGCCAGCGTTATAGCAGCGACCAGCGAGAACAGCAGAGTTCGGTTTTGTAATTGCTTCATGGTGTTACCTGTTTAATAAAATGCAGATCCGATCCCGGTCGCCACTGTGGCCAACCGGGTTCGGTATCTAAGGGCTTAGGGGAGCTGAGCCACTACGCTGCTCATATGCAGATGGTCAAAACTAAGGAAACCACAGCCGCCGGCTTCGTTATCGAAGATTTCGATGTACAAGCTCTCACCGACATTAGCGCTCAGGTCAAGGGTCACCCAGTCATCATCACCATCAATATGGGATGGACCGCAGCTGTTGGGACTAAATGCTGCTACTTCACTGTCGTCGCTGGCACGCTTCACACGGATTCCCACCGGTGCAGCCCCATTGCCACCCGCCATCAAGATATTGAGGTTGGTGCGCGCTGCATCGACAGTGAAGGCTGGCGAAGTCAGCATGCCAGTAGGTGCATCGCACCCCTCGGCATTGCCATTAATCTCACAGGTGCTTACGGCTCCAGCCCCTACTCCCGCTGCTGCTGAATTGCTAGCGCGAGTAGTGCCTTGCCATGTATCGGCCGTAGCAGGATTGGCAAAGGCACCGGTACCACTCCAGCCGTTATCAAGCATGGCCAGGGCATCATCGAAGTTACCCAGCACCTGATCAAAGGCATCAGCTGGCACTGTTACGTTGCGGGTTGCAGTCGGGTCCACCACCTCGCCCCCGTCGGTTGCCGCCGGATCATAAGCTTCGCCGTCGGTCATATGCATATGATCGAAACTAAGGAAGCCACAACCACCAGGCTCGTTATCGAATACCTCAATTTTGATCTCTACGCCAACGTAAGTCGTCAGGTCCAAAGTCACCCAATCTTCATCACCTGAAATATGCGATGGACCGCAGCTATCAGGTGTGTGTACGACCAACTCAGCATCGTCAGCCGCATTCAATACGCGAAGGCCCACTGCAGCACTACCATTGCCCCCAGCCATCAGAAACGCGAGCAGAGGTTGTTCAGCAGTCACGGTAAATGCCGGAGATGTCAACGTTCCAACCGGGGCATCACATCCCTCGGCATTTTCGTTGATTTCGCACGTGCTCACTGCCCCTGCACCTACACGAGCGGACTCAGCGAAGCGGGTAGTACCTGCCCAAGCGGTATCTTCCAAAGAGCTGGCAAATGCGCCGGTTGCTAGCCAGCCTGTATCCAGCGCAGATTGGGGCGAGTCAAAACGGCCGATGACATTGGAGCCTGAGTCGGCATAAGGGAGAGCCGTGCGGAATGACAGATTGGCCAGAGTTTCGTCAGTGAGGCTCACAGTGCCTCCATCAATCATGGGACTCGGCAATACGCCATCATTGGTAGCCGGATCGCGCTCGGTTTGATACAGGTGATCGAAACTCACGAAACCACAGCCACCAGCTTCTTCGTCAAATAACTGGAAGCGCACGCTCGCGTTACGAATGGCACCCATATCTATCGCGGTCCAATCGTAGTTATCGTCGATAAATGACGGGCCACAGGAGTTAGGAGAGTAGCTGTGCAGCACGTTGCCGATGCTGTCCATGATACGCAGACCAACGGGCGCCGAGCCGCTGCCTCCCCCCATCAGAAAATAGAGGTAGTCCTGGATCACAGAGGTAACAGGCGATGTGAGAGTACCGGTGGGCGCATCACAGCCCTCGGCGTTATCGTTGATTTCACAGGTACTTACTGCACCTTCACCGATCCGGGCAGCCCCATCAAGGCGAGTTGTGCCCTGCCATGCCGTCACGCTGGCCGGGTCAGCAAACGCACCCGTACCGATCCAACCAGCCTCCAACATGGCTAGCGCCGAGTTGAAGTTCCCAACGACCTGGCCTTCAGTAAACGCATCGGCGGCAACAGAGACGTTGAATGCTTGAAATTCTTCAGGAATATTGGCTACACCCCCAACGATCGGGGTAATGGTCTCACCAGCCTCGTTGAGGAAACTGTCATTGCCACTTTGATAAACATGGTCAACCGCGATGAAGCCACAGGAGGTCGTTGAGCGATCAGCCACGCGCACTTTCACTTCCTGGCCGAGAATCGCACTTACGTCCACTTTGAACCAATCGTTGTCATTGTCGATGTAGTTCTTGTCGCAGGTTTTAGGTGTAAAACTCACCAATACTTCGTCGGTTGAAGCCCGTAGGACTTCTACTGCAACATCTTCATTGCCAACAGCACCACCTGCGGCGAGCAAATAAATGAAGTTATGGGTAACTGTGAACGAGGGTGAGGTCACAGTGCCTTGCAGCGCAGCGCATCCTCCGGCCAGTGTGCTGCAGCTAGAGAAAGCGCGATCACCGACACGAGCGGCTTCTTTGGCTACACTAGCGCCTTGCCACGCACCCGCCACCTGTGGATTGGCAAAATCCCCCGTTGCAGCCCAACCAAAACCACCAAACTCTGTACTGGTAGCCATTTTTACGGCATCGTCGAAATTTCCGATTATATTGGAAATGCCGTCCTCCGGCAGGGTCACGCCCACACCAGAGGTAGGCTCTCCAGCAGTGGCTGCTTGCTGGCCAAACGCGCTGTTACTCTGATAAAAATGATCGAAAGCGACAAAACCACAACCGGCAGGCTCATTATCGAAGATGTATAGCTGCACCGATTGTCCCTTGAGTGCGCGCACATCAAAGTGAAACCAGTCATCATTACCACTCAATACTGGCTTGCTACAGGCGTTGGGCTGAAACTGCAGTAATACAGTCTCCGTACCAGCAAGACGTACCTGTACCCCTACTGGCGTAGCTCCACCGGTCATTAAAAAATTAATGTAATCGTTGTTGATGATGAAAGCTGGTGTCAGCATGCTGCCGACGTTACTGTCGCAATCGTTGCCATTGATCTCACACGTGCTCACAGCCACCTTGCCAATACGCGCGCCCTCCAATTTGGCCGTAAGCACATTCCACTCCTTACCCTCGGCGAATTGACCGGTCAGCACCCAGCCATTGGCCGGATTCTGAATAAAGTCTGCATCCTCAAAATCGGCAATCACATTAGCGGGATTAAATAGCACTGGATCTGAATTGGTTACTTTAAATAACGTCTCGGAGTTACCCTGCTGCGGCTCTACATAACCGGTAAACTCAAATCCGGCACCGCCAGCATCACCACCACAAGAAACTAACGCTGAGGAGAGAGCCATCAGCGCGGCCAACTGCATAAGTTTGAATGTTATTTTCATTATTCGTCCCCTCGGCATCAGAATTCGTAGGTCAAACTGAGTTTGATAGTGCGGCCCAACAAGGGGCGTCCAAGCGCGATATTTCGATCACCAGCAACAGTGACAGTATTTACATCCACATTGCCGCCCTCAGTCAGTACTGCTTCGTCGGTGATGTTGGTGACATGTAATTGGGCGCTGAATTGTTCGTTGACCTTGCCGATCGCACCGGCTTCGAAGTACCAGTAATCTGGATAGATGATGAGGTTGTCATCCTCGCCAAAACGCTCACCGAGATACTGGGCTGCACCGTAAATCGTGACTGGCAAACCCGTAAGGGACTCGAGGTTGTAGCTGGGGCGGATGTTCGTCATCAGGCGAGCAAAGCGACGCGGGATATTTCCGTCGATACCCGATTCAATAGTGCGATAGCCTGTTGTCACAAATACGCCATCCACTTCCTCAGTGATTGCCTCGACGATGGGGACATTGCCACCAGAGTATTCAGGGTCTTGCCAGGTAATGGTGGTATTCAGCTCAAAGCCAGGCACGAACTCCGGCCGCCAGCTTGTCTCAAGCTCTACACCAATGTTTTCTGTACCACGGCGGGAAATACCCTGGATGGTGCGACAATCGTCGAGGTTAATCAGGTTGCCGTCTGTTGTTTGACAAGCCGGGTCTTCAATGTCCTTGTACTCATGGTTATTCCCTGTGGCCCGGAACTGATTCCAGAAGACGGTCATGAACACGTCGAACGTGTCCCCCATAAATTTAATTCCCCCTTCCAATTGATCAATCGTTTGGATTGGGTCAGCTGAGGTACGGTCAGCCCAAATAACTTCCGAGCGAGGCATCCGGAAAGATTCAGATACGCGACCGAACACAGCCAAATTATCAAACAGCCGGTAATTAGCACCGAGGGTCCAACCATTTTGGTTAAAGGTTGCTTCACGTGATTGGACACGGCCAGACAAGCCCACAACGCTATTGTCGGCCAAGGTGTCTGATGTGCTACCGACATCCACCCCCATAGGCGTAATGTCCGTACCCGTATCAGCAAAGAAATAGTTGCTGTCGATATTCAATTGATGCCAACGTACACCAGCGTTGATATCCAAACGATCATTAACCGCCCAGTCGTCATTGATGTAAAAGGCGAACGCCTGATGCTTGTCGTTTACTTTGAGGAAGGTATTTACGTGGCGATAAATACCGTAGTCAGTGAGAGAAGGACCGATCTGAGCGCCTGAAGTACTCGTGGCAACCAAGTCAAGTTTGCGTGGACTATCGGTAACATCCGTAATCAACTCTGTGATGGTCTGCTGGGTACCTAAATCGTATGAGCTGAAATACGCTCCCAACGTCAGGTTGTGCTCACCAAAAAAATCAACCGATGTGTGCACGCGCAAATCATCGACAAACATTTCGGCTTCAATCTCGGCAAGCCACATTGTTTGAAAGGCGACATAGGGCGATGCTGCCAGATCCACTGGCATGCCATCATCCGCATATTGGAGGGAGAAATTGCCATAGCTGCGATAGCGATCAATGAACTCAGTCAGGTTTGAAGCATTAAGCTCATCGCCACAGTTTCGATCATTCACGCCGAAATAGGACAGATACACAGAATCCAAGTCGCATTGTTGCGCGGCAGTGTATGCTCGATTGGCTACATCATTACGCTCGCGGTCTGAAATGAATTGTTCTGCCCTGACTGGAGTACCCGCGAAGATAGCGTTAAACCTGTTCGTTCCGGAGGTTTTACGCATATTGTTTTCGATTTTCCAGGTTTCAAAATCACGACTGAACTTTAGCGTCCATATATCAAATTCGGGATTGATGCCGTTGGCTAAGTCATAATCCCGGGCGCCAGCCGCCGTCTTGATAGTCCCCGTCCGCAGATCGTTGGAAGCAAGAGTGCCCGTTGCCAAATCTATGCCCAAATCCTGGATATTCTCCACGCGCGCAGGATTATCTACAGTGGGCTGCTCTTCCACGCGGGGAATCGTAAAGGGCACGTTTTGGTAGAAAATGGTTTTATCGCGGAGCATATGTGCGTGCAATTCCAGCTTGGTCAATTCATCCTCGCTGGTCCACGCCAGGTTGCCGCGCATCTGACCGCCGTCGTTGCCCGTATAACCCGGGTCCCTGATACCATCAGACACCCGATAGAAGCCACCCACTGCAAAGGTCAGTCGGTCAGTCAGCGGGCCGGAAGCAAAAAAGTCATTGCGCAGATGTCCCCAATCACCCATCTCCACTCTCACCGCACCTTCATAATCGGCGCCGCCAGTGCGGGTGATAAAGTTTGCGGCTCCCCCCAAGGCATGGGAGTAAAGCACCGCTGACGGACCGCCGCGAACCGCCTCTACTGATTGAGTCATAAGGTCGGCGCGGATAAATACGTCGTTATTCATAAAGCCGATTTCCGGCTCTTCATACATCGGTAAACCGTCAACCAAAAGCGGTAGAAATTTAAATCCACCAGATGAAGGGATGCCGCGAACGTTAGCGTTATTACCCGCCTCTCCAGCAGTCCCACCTTCCGTGAAAATACCGGGAATTTCACCGAGCAAATCAGCGGTACTTTGCGGAGCAATTTTTTCCATCTGTTCCTGGTTCAGCGTCGTGATACCAAACGAAGCTTCAAACTTAGTCACCTGGGCACCCCCAGCGGTACCAGTCACAATGATCTCTTCCAGATTTAACCCACCATCTTCTTCCGCTTTTTCTTGTTTTAATTTTTCGGTTGCCATCGATTCTTGAGCGGCTGCCGTCACGGCTTGTGCCGAGGCGACGCAAGGCAGTAGTAATAAACTACTGCCTTGGACTAAGAGAATCGCAGAGAGAATTTTATTTATTTTCATAATCTTTCTACCTAAGGCCAATTTGACCAACGTTAGTCATTTTTATTGGAATTAACACCTGAGCTGCCTTTCGGCTGTATAACCCTTGATACTCATTACAATTACTACAGGAGAGCACTACAGAAAATTTGACCATCGATAGACATTTTAGTGTCAATGGATGCCATTGCAAGTTTTTTTTCTATTATGTTGCAAAGCGTAAAACGTTGTTACTCTTTTACTCAGTCTATCCTGCGAGTGGGTAATTCAGAGCTGTACGCCTCCCCCGATTACCGCCTCTATCTCTTCCATCGAGGGAGGCATGCAACCCACGCGAGTAACATTGATGGCAGCAGCAGCACAAGCCACCTGCAATGCATGATTTAGCAGCCTTTCTTCGCTCCAAGATTCGCGCCGTCTGACCACTTGATAGAACTGCGCGATAAACGCACCGTAAAAGGTGTCGCCAGCGCCGATGGTGTCTTCCACATGGCTTATGCGGAACGCAGGTACGCTGAATTGTCGACCAGCGATGCAAGCACGAGCACCTGCGCTACCACAGGTAAACACCAACAAGGAATTGGAAAAATACTGCTCAACCACCTGCTCCAGATGAGCAGCATCAAGGCCTAGCAGTACCAGATCCTCGTCACTGGCCTTCACAATATCCGCGAACGGCAGTAGCGTAAGGATTTTACGTGCGTACTCCTGCAGATCCCCCGGCACAACCCCGGGACGCAGGTTTAAATCCAGGCTGATGGTGACGCCACGCATCCGTAGTTGCTCCACTATAGATGCCACCCTACCTATCACGTCCGGTACCAACATCAGAGATCCGGTGTGGAAAATCTGTGTCTCTGGTGGGACTTGAGCCAGTATTTGCGCCACTGAAAAATTTGTATCAGCTATGCCTTGACGATAGAGAGAGTAGCGCGGTTGCCCCTCTTCATAGGCGACCAGCGCTAAAGACGTGGGCAGCGATGACCGGTTGGCAGGATCGAAAGCGATACCTTGTGACTGCATCTCGTCAAGCATTCGCTCACCCAACGCATCAGTAGAAACAGGTGATACGTAACGCACAGGTATCCCCAAGCGCGCCAGACAGCGCGCAAAATTAAAGGGTGAGCCACCCACCTTAGGATCGTATAAACCATTGGACGAGGGCACCAGATCAGCAATGGCCTCGCCCATCACACAGATAGTCATGACCATTACTCCAGATTGAAAACTTGTACCGTTAAATCGTCCAATGCTCCTGACAGCAACGTCCATTGCAACTGCGAATAAGGCACCTGAGGAAAACAACAACTCGTAATACAACTGAGACCATCATTGACAAAAACTTCCAAAGAACAACGGTCAAGAAATAATCTCACATCAGCTTTACCTTCTTGCAAGCTGTAGAGTTCAGCGTGTATGAGACGCCCGAAGCCCTCGCCATCCCAGCCAGATCGACGACGGTCAAGGCACAGGCTGCTTTGACCAACATTCAATACCAGGCTGAGCTCCTCACCCTGTTCATTGCAAAATTGCAATTCCACAACTGGTGTTTCAGCGCCCCATTGCAGTGTAAGCAGTACTTCAGCAACAGCGGGCAATTCGATGGTCTTGCCTACTTCATCAGCAATTAGCTGACGTGTTGGCTTCCAATTCAATACTTCATGCCGTATGTGAGTTAGGTTGACATGAGGCTCACTGGCCACACGGTACTGCCCATCCACGCTACGCAACATCAAGCGTCGCGGTAATGACATTGCGCCCCGCCAGCTGTCGGTCGGCGTCTTGTTCGCATACTGCCAGTTGCTCATCCAGGCCATCATGATTCGTTCGTCACCCAAGGACTGCAAGCCATCCCAGGTGATACCGGCATAGAAATCCGTGCCAAAGTCCAGCCAGCGAATATCGCTATGCTCCGGGATGAACATCGAGCCGTCGAATTGACCGACAAAATATTGCATCGCTGAACCGCCGTTTGGGCCGCCTGGATTGAGGCTAATAATTAATATCCAGCGAGTTTCACCTGTGTCTTCACAGGTCAATGAAAAGAGATCGGGGCATTCCCAAACTCCACCGTGAGCACCATTACTTGCGCCAAACTCGGAGGAAAATGTCCAATCGAGCAGATTACTTGAGGTGTAAAATTGGGCACGATCCCCTGCCACCAACACAAGTACCCAACGCTTACCTTGCGCATGCCAGACTACTTTTGGATCGCGGAAATCTTTTAAACCAGGATTAGGGATTACCGGGTTGCCCGCATAGGGAACAAAACGTTGCCCACCATCAAGACTGTAAGCAATACTTTGAACTTGCACGGCTGCTTTCGAGTGCTGGGTAAAGGTAGCTATGATGGGTGGAGTCACACCGTCGCCCAAGCCAGAACTATTGTCCCAATCGACTACCGCCCCACCCGAAAATGCGTAACCGAGCCCATCAGGTTCGGCGTCTAATGCGATCGGCATCTCTTCCCAATGCAACAAATCTCGCGATATTGCATGACCCCAGTGCATGTTGCCCCAAACGCTGTCATCAGGATTCATCTGATAATAAAGATGATAGATCCCATCTTTGTAGAACAACCCATTCGGGTCATTAATCCAGTTAGCCTTTGCGCTGTAATGAAGTTTTGGGCGCCACGCATTCGCGGGATGCGTCGGTACAATAAAAGACGTCATAACATTTACTCAGTTATTTGTTGTTTTGAGGGATTTAGAACGGACTCGATTGGAATATGAAAGTCGTCCACATTGAGATAAGCGCGAGAACCTTGAGCCTGATCCCGCACCTTAAAATAGAGTGATTTGCCCAAAGCAGAACTAAGGTTCCAGTACACGCGGCGTAGACCGTGATGCGTTCCTTCGGGTAAGTCATCACTCTCAGTACCCGTAGTACGTAGAAGCTCTTCACCCGTCTCCGCATTTACCGCTGCAACGTAAAGGTTCTGCATATCCCTGCCGCCCCCGATCAGGAAATTAATCTGCCCGTTACCGCTCAACACGAAAGGCACAGACTGCAACTCCCCCATAGCCGCACCACCCGCCAAGCTGCCCAATAGATGACAACCTCCCGGCACGCGCTTCGAAGGATTTAACTCCAGGTGATTGGATACAACTTGTTTGTCGGTGAAGGCGTCCCCTTCAATCAACCGCCAACCCTCCAGATTGCATTGGCTGAAATCGTGATTAGGCAGCGCGCTCTTCCACGTGGCATCGTTGTACTCAAAGGCGGCTGGAGCCACCGGGACAGTGGCGCCTTGAGCTGAGCTCATAGGCCACACACGTAGCCGCTTCAAGGAAACTTCCGGCGGCAATTCAAGGCCCACACCCAGCGCGTCAAGAGTGGCGGGAAAGAGGCGGCTGGTCAGGCTGATCCGGTCATTGAGGTAGACCTCCAGCATGGAACGGTCAAGGAAAACGCGAAGAATAATCTCCCCCTCCGATGTTAACTCCCCACCTTGTACGCCATAGCTGAGCACGTCCGGGTCGAGGCTGGTTCGAGTGCGATCCAGCTCCAGACGCCAGCGTTTGGTGTCGGCAGTTGGCTGCAGGCTGAGCCGGGTCAGCTCTGTGCCGCGCGGGTTTTTACGGAGCTCTAACGTCAGCGCACTGATGTCGGAGACACCTGTCAACTGGGCCGAATCCAGTACCAGTTCCAGCTCGAATAAATCGCCTATGATCGGTGCCAACAGCGCCTGGGCTTGCGTACCGCTGATATTGGCGGCATCAACCAGAGGAGCTCCACGTAATGTGGCAAGTTCGGCGATGGGGGCAAAGCGCAGCTGATCGTCCTCACCCAGCCACAAGCTGAGCGGCAGGCCACCGTTATGCGCCCAGCCACTTTCGGCCTCCTGCTGGCGAGTGGTTTCGCCTTGCGCGATGGAGAACAAAATGCTGCGGCCCGTAACAGGGTCAACCATGCCACTGGGACCGGTAAATTTACGATCACCGATATCCATAAGGCGCGGCTCGGGATGATCAGGTGTAAACCGGCCAGTGGCGGAATCCCACACGCCAATCCAGTAGTAGATTTCCACCACCGCTCCAGCGCCATGAGAATTGATGCCAAACCAGTGGCGGGGGCGACCGTCGCGACCGTCGCCCAGCGGAAGCAGCACCGGTAGCTCCCATATAGGACCAACCTGTGGGTAGGCCGTAATATCGGTGCTGAAAAGTGGCCCCATGTAGTCCCAATGAAGCAGGTCCGTAGATGAAAATACCAAAGCCGTACCACTGCCGCCGGGAATACCTGAAGTAACCAACTGATACCACTGCTGCGCTGATTTATCCCAGAACACGAAAGGATCGCGGAATTGGCCAAAGGCACCCCAATCTCGCTGTTGCGTAATCAGTGCTTCAGGATGCGTTACCCAATCACGCAGAAGTGGATCATTTAAATCCTTGGGCCGCGCCAGCGCTACCCGCTGAGTGGGCTGCAAATTGTCGTTGCCAGCAGTAAAAAACCATACTGGATTGCCATCTGCATCATAGGTGGCACTACCTGACCAGATGCCATCAGGAGCAAGCTCACCGTCCTCCGGCCGCAATGCTATATCCACCTCCTGCCAACGCACCATGTCATCACTGACCAGATGCCCCCAATGGATCTGATGCCAGAAGGGCCCATGAGGATTTTTCTGAAAGGTAATGTGATATTTGCCGCGGTAATAAAAAGGCCCGTGAGGCTCGTTCATCCAATGAGTATCGGGCATAAGGTGATATTGCGGACGATGCTTATCGCCATCGAACGTGCTGCGCGCAATACTAGTGTCCGCGAGCGATAATTCTGGCAACTGCCCCTTGATCAATTGCGACTCAAATAATGCGAGGTGATTTTTGCCAGATAGGACAGCCGGGATCACTGATAGTTGATCCATCAAACCGTTGAAGCTATGCAGATAAAAATGTCCGAGATGTAGCATCGCCGCAGGGTGGCGACCAACGAGCAATGGACTATTTGGCAACTGCCACGATGCTAGTTCGTCTAGCTCATGGTGAGCGACCTCCTGACCGTTAAGATAAAAAACTACACGTTTGGCAGGCTTATTAATCTCTACCGCTAGATGGGACCAAACATCGACGGGCAGGAATTTCGACCCAGCGCTGAGGCGATGCGTAGCCTGCCCATCACCCACCTGCAGGAGCCACTCACCATGGCGACCAATCCCTAAGACAAAGCCTTCATGCCGATCAGACTGGTATTGACCAACCAACCCCGATGGTAAGCCGCCATCGCCCCATTCATAGGCTTGCGGTGCCACCCAAAGACTAATGGTCAAGACTTCGGACGCAGGCATTCTCAGTGAAGCCGACTGAACGGCAGTAGTGTAGCCATCAAATTTAAGGCAATGGCCCACAACACAATTGCTACGCCAGTAGGGATCACTCATGGGTTTGTAACGGGACGCTAAAAAACGATGTTTGATATCCAGCGCTTCTCCAGATACAGACTCCTTTACTAGCCCGCCCCGCCCTTCATCAAAAGGCAGAGCAAATATCTGAGGCACCAGTTGATCAGATCGGTAGATCCAAATTGCCACCAAGCCAAGAATAAGAATAAATGCCACGCCACATAATCGCTTAATTACACCCATAAACTGACTCAAACAGGTCTATAACCCGGGTTGACTAAAAAAATTACTGTTTGACACAATGTCCAACGTTAGTCATTATAGTTAAAACGGAGGGAAATGTGTCAAGCTAAATGTTCGTGACTAGACAACCGAATAACTTACCCAGTGACGGACAAAACAATGACTTCCATCAAAGATGTAGCGCTTCACGCGAACGTATCCGTAAAAACTGTTTCTCGAATTCTGGGAGGCAATGAGAATGTCAGCGAGAAGACGCGGCAGCGGGTCGCGGCAGCAATGCAAGCGCTTGAATATTATCCTTCCGCAGCTGCGCAAGCGCTGCGGGGCCAAGAGAGCGGTATTGTTTGCCTGATAACCGAACGGTTAACCACCACACCGGATTCCTTTGACATCATTGCGGGTATTCAGCATGAATGCGAGCGGCAAGGAAAACTTCTGATGATCGGGGAGTCTGGTGGCAAAGCCTCTAGTTTTGAAAAACTGGTGAATGATTTCCGTCGCCAACGTGCGCAAGCTGTTATTTTCGCAACTGTCTTCCACCGCGAAGTTGTTGTTGAGCAAAGCTTTAATAAATGCCCACTGATTCTCGTGAATTGTTTCGAAAAGAAATTACGTCACCCAACTATCATCCCCGACGATGAGAAAGGCGCTTATGAAGCTACGTTGAATTTGTTGAAAGCTGGCCATAAAAGAATCGCATTTCTAACACTTTTTAATGATATGCCAGCGACCACACTGCGTTTGCGCGGCTTCACAAATGCGCATCTGAAGCTGGGCGTAGAAATAGTGCCAGAGTTAATTCAAGAAGGCGTTTGCCGCGACCCTGAAGATGAATTTCTTCATATTCCGGAAATGCTGCGCGACATTATGGCGCGTCCGGAACGCCCCAGTGCAATTATGTGCGGCAACGACAAAATGGCCATGCGAGTGTACATGCTTATTCGGCGGATGGGATACAAGATTCCCGAAACCATTTCCATTGTGGGCTATGACAACTATCGAATGATTGCGGAAAATCTTGTTCCTAAACTTACAACCGTTTCCCTTCCTTATTTTCAGATGGGACAAAAAGCAGCACAGCTGGCGCTGGAAGAAGACACACCCAAAAAAGTCTACCTGATCGGCGGTGAACAAGTTATCCGAGGTTCGGTAGCACCACCCAGCGCCGGTTAGCGCCGGCTACTATGTTGGAAAAAGCAAATGAGAATAACGATGAAACTAACACGCGTGACAAAAAATTACTGGTTATTAAGTATTTGTTTATTCAGTTTCTTTCTTACCTGGTCATTTGCTTTTTCTCTTTTTCCTATCTGGCTCAACCAGTATATTGGCCTGAGCGGTGAACGCACAGGTCTTATTTTCAGCCTCAACTCCCTCACTGCACTTTTAATTATGCCGCTTTACGGCTTTATCCAAGATAAATTAGGTGTCAAACGCTCTTTATTATTTGCAGTGGGGATACTACTGATTTTAAGTGGTCCTTTTTTTATTTTAATTTACGCCCCCCTCTTGAAAAGTCATTTCTACCTCGGCGCAATAATAGGAGGAATTTACTTTTCCATCACCTTTTTAGCCGGCGTGGGCGCGGTAGAAACATATGTTGAACGCATCAGTCGGCGCACTGGATTTGAATTTGGCAAAGCGCGGATGTGGGGATCGCTCGGCTGGGCCTGTGCAACATTTTTTGCAGGGTATCTTTTTAATATCAATCCAAATATCAATTTTTATCTAGCCAGTGCATGTGCCCTAATATTCATGCTGGCACTGCTAATGGTTTCTACCGCGCCAGATGCTGATGAGCCAAATATCGCTGGTGCATCATTGAACGCGCGCGAAGCATTGGATTTATTACGGCTGCCACGCTTTTGGGCATTTGCTATCTACGTAATTGGAGTCAATTGCCTTTATTACGTTTATGACCAACAATTTCCAATTTATTTTTCCTCGCTATTCCCGTCCAGCGCCGAGGGTAATTCGATGTATGGCTACCTCAATTCACTCCAGGTGTTTCTAGAAGCTGGCGGTATGTTTTTAGCGCCCTTCATTGTGAATAAGATCGGGGCAAAAAATGGATTATTACTGGCCGGCGCTATTATGGCTTGTCGGATTTTGGGGTCAGGATTCGCCTCGACGCCTCTGGAAATCTCCGCGATGAAGCTGCTGCACGCCGCTGAATTGCCGATCATGCTCATCGCAATTTTTAAATACATAACCAGTAGCTTTGACCCACGTTTGTCTTCGACACTTTATTTGGTAGGGTTCCAGTTTATGACCCAAGTAGCCTCCAGTGCGCTATCGGTCGTCGCAGGCGCCATGTATGACAATTTTGGCTTCGCCACTTCCTATAAAATGATGGGGATCATTGTTGTTATTTTTCTTATCATTTCTGCGTTTTTACTTCGTAGTGACAATGAATCGAATCTGCAACTTCAACCATCCAGTTAAACAACCATGAGTCAAGGACAAAACTCATCCAGCCAACGGGAGAAGAATGAAAAAATCATTCTGCTACTTATTCGCAAACATCAGCAAATATCAAAAGCAGACATTGCTCATATAACATGTTTAACTTACCCTGCCGTAGCCAGAATTGTTGACAACTTGGAAGATAAGGGCTTAGTAAGAAAAAAAGGCATACTGAAAAAACAAATTGGAAAACCCACCACTATTTATGAAATAAACGGTGTTGGACAATTTGCAATTGGCATAGAGATTAGAGATCAAAAGGTCGTGATAGCAGTGATTGATTTCCAAGGAACACCGCTAATAATTAAAGAATCCGCCACCCACCTCACACCCATTAATCTTTCCAACTCAATTTACAAGCTACTCTTTCGCATTATCAACTCTTTAGACATAGAGCAGCGTCAGAAAATCATTGGAATCGGACTAGTCAATAGCGAAAATGAAAATATCTGTATGTTGGAAGTAAAGCATCACTTGACTGCTCTACTAAAAACCCAAAATGACCATTCACTTCACAATCTCTCAATTATTGTCGCCTCCCATGGGATAGCAACCGCGGCAACAGAGATATTAAAAAATTCATCTGCGGCTAGAAAAAACGTCCTTTATATCTATATAGGAAAAGGTATAGACGGCTGCTTTATTTTTTCAAACAAAATTAACCTCCACCGGCCTCGCGAAAAAAAATTTCTAGCTTCTATGCCAATTTCCTTAACTAGAAATAGCGTTAATTTAGTAACTCAATACAGCACACTCAACGAGCAATCATCCCTGGATAGTTTACAACGAGATCTTATCGATACCTCCCAATGGCCGATAATTTACTCAGATTTGATGGAGAACACCTCGGAAGCCAATATAATCGTTATGGAATGGATCCAGCGTGCAGCTAATGCGCTAGCATTTTCCATTGAAGCAAGCGCCAGCTTGCATCAATTAGATGAAGTGATTTTAGGTTCTTCCATACATCAAGCCTGGTTATCCGTTATCGTTAACAACATTAGAGAAAAAGTTTCCTATCAGTTAACCGATAATATTCGCAGCGCATCAACGGGCAACAATGCTGCGATTATCGGTAGCGCAGCATTGTTATTAATTGATGGCATTCCCGATTAATGACAATTTAATGTATCCATTTTCATAAGATATCTATGGACTCATTGGACAAAAAAGCATAAAAAAACCCGCATTTCTGCGGGTTCTCGGACGATGCAGGAACACATCGGTTTTGCTTGTGGTACCCAAGGCCGGACTCGAACCGGCACAGCTTGCGCCACTACCACCTCAAGGTAGCGTGTCTACCAATTCCACCACTTGGGCTTTAAAACTTTTTACTCTACAGATTCCGGTGCAGCAGGCACGTCGCTGGTCGCGGCGGGAGCCGCTTCCTCAACCGTCGGAACATCTGATTGCGGTACAACTTGCTGGTTTTCAACCGGTACCGGAACTCCATCTACAGCGATGGATGTGTTGTTCTTGGCAATAACCGCCAAACCAAAACTGGTGCAGAAAAAGATAGTTGCCAGGATTGCCGTGGCGCGAGTAAAGAAGCTGCCACCGCCCTGACTACCAAATACAGTTTGCGATGCACCAGCACCAAAAGATGCTCCGGCTGCAGCGCCCTTACCTTGTTGCAACAGAATAAAGGCAATGATGGCCAAGGCTGTCAACACATGAATAACAAGAATAATTTTTTCCATTGTTATGCTCTCTGGTTGAACAGTTAATGTTAACACCTGATGTCTAGTTGCTATAGTCAGCAATTAACATCGGCATTACACATCCGCTGCTCGACATATACTTAAAAACTCTTCGGCATCCAATGAAGCCCCACCGAGCAAGGCCCCATCGATATCCGCCATGGCAAACAGTTGGGCTGCGTTATTGGCCTTGACACTGCCACCGTACAAAATACGAACTCGCTGCCCCACATCACCTAAAAGTTCACGAATAAAATGATGAACTTCTTGTGCTTGTTCCGGCGTTGCTGTCTTACCTGTGCCTACCGCCCAGACCGGTTCGTAGGCAACTACGGCACGCTCAAAAGCATCACATCCGACCAGCTCGACAACAGCATTCAGTTGTCGATGAATAACAGCCAATGCCTGACCGGCTTCTCGTTGCTCCAGCGACTCCCCGACGCAGAGGATGGGGATCAACCGTTCACGCTGCACAGCAATGAATTTTTGTGCAACCTGAATATCAGATTCCTGCTGCATCCGACGGCGCTCGTTATGACCTACGATAACGTAACGGCACTGCCACTCGGCCAGCATCCGGGCAGAAACTTCACCCGTGTACGCACCACTTTCGTGCTCACTCACACTTTGCGCACCCAGCACAATAGCGGATGGGGCGAGTAACTCCAGTGTGTGTTGAAGGTAGGGGAAGGGTGGACAGACTGCAACTTCAGCCTCGCGCTTACCCTGCCAACCGCTTACTACCTTGGCTAACAGTTCAGCGTTGATGCGCTGGCTGCCATTCATTTTCCAGTTGCCTACAACCAACTGGCGACGCTTGGTGTTATTTGCCTTGTTCAAGCAATACCTCCCCCAAAGCGGGCGCTAATGTTAGCTAAGATGGGTTGAACATACAATCCCATTTTTAACGGCCACGCCCAACTTTCTATCAGTTTATGGTCGAGTCATTCGATTTGTTGCCGATTCAAACCTTTCCTGTTTTTGAAGCTTAGTTCAAAACAGTCTCAACCACCGAAGCCAGTTCCTGGGCCAACTCTTTGACCTGATTTTTATTTTGCCCTTCTACCATCACCCGTACTACCGGCTCCGTACCGGAGGGCCGCAACAATACTCTTCCCGTACCCGCCAGTTTGTCCTCAATTTGGGCAACGGCACTCTGTATGGTTGCGTCTGCATTAACGTCAATTCGCTTCGCCATATGAACATTAATCATGGTTTGCGGCAACTTTTGCATGCCCTTCTTGGCTTTGTGAAGCGGAACACCCAAGGTGGTAATCGCCAGCAACACTTGCAATGCCGCGATAATGCCATCACCTGTGGTTGTCACATTGCTACAGACAATATGACCGGAATTTTCACCACCGAGCGACCAGCCTTTATCGCGCATCATTTCAATGACATACCGATCTCCTACCTTGGCGCGACCGAAAGGAACACCCAGTTCTTTGAGTCCTAATTCAAAACCGAAGTTACTCATTAGTGTTCCAGCAACCCCATCACATCCACCGCCATATTGCTGCTGATGAGCAGCGATGATGTACAGTAATTCATCGCCATCCACTAATTCGCCTTTATGATCGACGAAAATAACCCGATCGCCATCGCCATCAAAAGCAATCCCCAGATCCGCACCGACTTCCACAACATGTTCCTGCAGGGCTTCTGGTTTGGTAGAGCCGCAGCTGCGGTTGATGTTGGTCCCGTTGGGCTCAACAAACAATGGAACCACTTTGGCTCCCAACTCGGTAAAAACACTAGGAGCGATGTTGTAGGTCGCACCGTGGGCACAATCCAGCACAATCTGCAGCCCTTGTAAGCTGAAGCCCCAAGGCATGGTGCCTTTGCAAAATTCAATATAACGACCGGATGCATCGGTAATGCGCCGCGCTTTACCCAGACGCTCCGCCGTCACCATCGGCTTTTCCAACTGTTCTTCAATCAATAGTTCAATGTCGTCCGGCAGCTTGGTGCCATTGCCGCTGAAAAATTTGATGCCGTTGTCGACATAGCTATTGTGGGAGGCACTGATTACGATCCCGGCCTGAGCCTGAAACGTGCGCGTGAGATAGGCCACTCCGGGAGTGGGCATGGGGCCCAGCAAGCCGACATCAACCCCTGCATTGATAAGCCCCGCCTGAAAGGCAGACTCGAACATATAACCGGAGATGCGAGTATCCTTGCCAATCAGAATCATATTCGGCCCGGAAAAGCGATCCATCAGCACACAACCCGCCGCCCATCCCAGCTTGAGCATGAAGTCAGGCGTAATGGGAAACTCACCAACCAGGCCACGAATGCCGTCGGTGCCAAAATATTTGCGCGTCATAGATGCCAGACTCCGTTCACCTTTATGTTCGGTAAGTATGATGTAGTAGAAAGTGGGGCAGCATTTTACGCAATGCTGCAGTTTTTTTTCAGTTATTTTTAATCTGATTAATGGCGGCCATGACTTTGAGTGCATCTACCGTTGCAGCCACATCATGGACACGGATGATATTAGCTCCGCGTTCTGCCGCCGCCAGTGCCAGCGCAAGACTTCCCGGCAGACGCTCGTGGACGTCACGCTCAAGCAGCGTAGCCAGCATGGATTTTCGTGAAAGGCCTACCAGCACAGGATAACCTAGCGCCTGTAACTCCCCCAACCGGGCCAATAGCGTGAGATTGTGTTCCAGGGTTTTTCCAAATCCAAATCCGGGATCGAGAATAATTTGTTCAGCGGAAATGCCCACCGCTCGACATGTTTTCGCGCGCGCCAGAAGAAAATTTTTCACCTCATCCACAACATGGCTGTAGGTGGGGCGCTCCTGCATACGGTCCGGCTCACCTTGCATATGCATGAGACAGACCGGCAAGCCACTCGCCGCCGCCGCCGCAAGTGCGCCCTCGCGTTGCAGGGCACGGACATCGTTGATAATCCCGGCACCCACCGCAGCAGATTCACGGATAACACTGGCGGTGCTGGTATCGATCGAAACAATTGCTCCCAGCTCACGCACCAGGATTTCTACCACCGGCACCACACGATCCAGTTCCTCCTGCTCAGATACCGGCTTGGCACCTGGGCGGGTCGACTCTCCACCCACGTCAATCACTTGTGCGCCTTCCGCCAACATCTGCGCCCCCTTTTGCACGGCGAGATCTAACGCCAAACGGTTATCGCGATAATAATTACCACCATCCGAAAAGGAGTCGGGAGTCGTGTTGAGAATACCCATGACGACCGGCCTGCTTACATCAAGCCGCCGGGTACCACAAAGGAGTTGCATCGAGGACCTCGGAAAGCAAAACAAATAAGCTGATTTTTAATGGCTGCACTATAAAAAACAACCCCGGAGCAAGCCCGGGGTTATCGTCAGTGAATTTGTGGCAGTTAGTGATCTTTAGCGGGACCGCCAATGGGGCCGGCAGGATTCTCATCTGAATTCTTTTTACCCTCGCCCGCCGTATCTTTGGGACGCAAATGACCGTTGAAGTCATCATCATGCCAATCCCGAGGTGGGCGTACTTTGCGACGGGCCATCAGATCATCAACCTGTTCAGAGTCGATGGTCTCGTACTCCATCAAGGCATCCTTCATCGCTTCCAGAATATCGCGATTATCTTCCAGGATTTTTTCCGCGCGGGTATAGCATTCATCAATAATCCGACGGACTTCCTCATCGATTAATTTGGAGGTTTCATCAGAATACTGTTGGGAAGACATTCCCGGGTAAGCACCTTCATCTTCACCGTAATGAAGCGGACCCAACTTGCTCGATAAGCCCCACTTTGTAACCATCCGACGTGCCAGATCAGTAGCGCGCTCAATATCATTGGAGGCACCGGTGGTAATCCCATCGAAGCCCAAAGTCATTTCTTCTGCGATACGACCGCCAAACAAGGTACAGATGCTCGATTCAAGTGAGCGCTTACTCATGCTGTATTTGTCGGCTTCCGGCAAGAATTGAGTCACCCCCAATGCACGCCCCCGGGGAATAATCGTTACCTTATGGACCGGATCGTGCTCCGGTACAAGCCGCGCCACAATCGCGTGACCGGCTTCGTGATAGGCAGTGTTTTCCTTCTCTTTCTCGCTCATCACCATGGTACGACGCTCAGCGCCCATCATGATCTTGTCACGCGCCTTCTCAAAATCCTCCATTGTCACGAGCCGCTTGTTGCCGCGTGCCGCAAACAATGCAGCTTCGTTAACCAGGTTAGCCAAATCCGCGCCAGAGAAACCTGGTGTACCACGAGCAATAACCGAAGCGCTTACCCGCTCATCAATCGGGACTTTACGCATATGCACTTTCAGGATTTGCTCACGGCCGCGAATATCCGGCAGACCTACAAACACTTGGCGGTCAAAGCGGCCTGGGCGCAAAAGAGCACGATCCAATACATCAGCCCGGTTGGTAGCCGCAATGATGATGACGCCATCATTGCCTTCAAAGCCGTCCATCTCAACCAACAATTGGTTCAACGTTTGTTCGCGCTCGTCATGACCACCGCCATGACCACCGCCACGATGACGACCAACGGCATCGATCTCATCAATAAAGATAATGCAGGGAGCCTGCTTCTTGGCCTGGTCGAACATATCGCGCACACGGGATGCACCGACACCCACAAACATTTCCACAAAATCAGAACCGGAAATCGAGAAGAAAGGTACTTTCGCCTCCCCCGCAATGGCCTTTGCTAACAGGGTTTTACCAGTACCTGGTGGACCAACCATCAGTACACCGCGTGGAATTTTACCGCCCAGCCGCTGGAATTTTGATGGATCACGGAGGTACTCAACCAGCTCCTGAACTTCCTCTTTCGCTTCATCCACTCCAGCCACATCGGCAAAGCTGGTCTTGATCTGATCTTCACCGAGTAGCCGAGCCTTACTCTTACCAAAGCTCATCGGGCCGCCACGGCCACCACCCCCACCTTGCATCTGGCGCATAAAAAACAGAAATACCGCGATAATGATCAGAATAGGGAAGCTGGCGACCAATAATTGGTGCCACAGGCTGGGTTGTTCGATTTCACGACCTTTAACGGCGACATTATGATTTAACAAGTCGTCTATAAGCTTGGGGTCCTGAATATTAGGGCGAATGGTTTTAAAGGGACTGTTGTTGGTGTATAGGCCGTCGATGGTCAGGCCATCAATGGTCACTTCCCGCACGCGATTATCTTTTACCGCGAGGATGAACTCGGAGTAACTCAAGCTCTCGTTGCTGGAGGTCTTGTTGAAGTTTTCAAACACGCTGAACAGGACCACAGCGATGACCAGCCATAAAATCAGATTTTTTGTCATATCGTTCAAGGACGCTTCCTCAGTCGCACATCAAAAATATTCGCGTTGTTGTATCAGTATAGTGTGGAAGATCAACAGACACACCTAATAGCAAGATGGTGATTTGCAAAATTCCGGGCTACTTAACAATAAATTACACAATGTTCCGGCACGGTTTTCTCTACTGACGACCGAGAAAGACTGGCCAAAGGCTTTGGCCGTGCTGCTGTCAATTGGTTTCACCTATCATCATCAATTGCACCAGCCTGGCAGCTGTATTTGTGTCATCCGCTCATAGTGGGGGCCATCCGACGCATTGCAAGGTCAGGAAAGGAACCTGCCCCCTCATCTAATTAACGCTATCGGGAGCTCATGAGCTACAATAATTGGCTTTTTAACCCCCGGACCTTCAAAGGTAATTGTATGCCCATCAACGCCGACCGCAAAAAACAATTTCGCACCATTGGCCACCAACTTAATCCAATCGTGACCGTGGCCGGCAATGGTTTAAGCGAGAGCGTTGTGCAGGAACTGAACCGTGCCTTGGATGATCATGAGTTGATTAAAGTTAAACTTGCCATCACTGATCGCGAAGAGCGCAAGGAGATTGTTACCCAACTACAGACTTTGCCCCATGTTGAACTGATACAGGAGATAGGCAAAATAGTTTTGCTCTATCGTCCCAATAAAAAAGCCAACCCGAAGTTGTCAAACCTCCATCGCTAATCCGCCGATCATCAATGCCCCATCGTCAGTGCGCGCGTGCGCGAATACTCTCGATATCGCGAGCTGGCGGCGCACCAAACATTCTTGAATATTCGCGGCTGAATTGTGACGGACTTTCATAACCGACCCGATACGCCGCGTTTGATGCATCAACAGCCTCTGCCAACATCATCCGCCGCGCCTCAAGCAGCCTTAGGCGTTTTTGGTACTGCAAGGGACTCATGGCTGTCACCTCCTTAAAATGCGCATGAAATGAAGATGGGCTCATGTTGGCCACATCAATCATTTGCGCGATGCCAATAGCTTTGTCGAAATTAAGTTTCAGAAACTCAATGACTTGCGAGATGCGTTGCATGTTGCCGCCATGGGCAGCCATCTGGACCATTCGATGCCCGTAAGGCCCTTTTAGGAATCGATAGTAGATTTCACGTCTGACCATGGGCTCAAGGAATGGGATGTCCTCCGGCGTTTCCAATAATTCAATGAGGCGCAGAATGGAGTGTTCCAGTGCCACATCCGTATTACCAACAAACAGTCCACGGGAGCTGGATGCCGGCGGCTCAATGTAAGAATTTATTTCCGGAATAAGTTCGCTGATTTCACATAAATCGAGATCAATCTGAAGGCTCAGGTATGGCACTTCTTTGCTTGCTTGTACAACCTGCCCGGTTACCGGCAGGTCTACGGAGACCACCAGAAACTCCGAAGGATTGTAGCGATAGACCTCATCCCCCAGCATGACTTCTTTGGCGCCCTGCACGATCAAACAAATAGAAGGTTCATATACCACCGGGATCTTCATACTCGATACGGCAGCCTTGATACATTTCACGCCTGGCATGGCGGTAAGATGAATACCATCGCCGTTGGAGAATTTATCAATCAGCCGAATTAACTCTGCTAGTCGCCGGTTATCCGCCACATCTACTACCTCTGCTATTGGACGATGTCGAGATTACAAAAGCCGGTAAAGAAAATAAACGCTCCGCAAATAGATCTGGAGAATTAGGCAATGGTTATGGAGTTCCATGCATTAACGAAAAGCCACAATCCCCCTACTCTGGCTCCACCAATTAATACACACATCAAGGAGTCAGCTATGAAACATGTTCAAGACAAAGTTATTGTAATCACCGGGGCCAGCAGCGGGATTGGCGAAGCAAGTGCCCGTTTGCTCGCAGAACACGGCGCCAAAGTCGTTCTGGGAGCTCGTCGGACCGAAAATCTGGAACACATTGCTACAGAAATCCGAGATCGGGGTGGAGAAGCCGCGTGTATGGCGGTCGATGTGGCAGATCTGGATGCCGTCAAAAATTTAATCAATTTTGCTCAACATACCTTCGGACGGATCGACGTTATATTCAATAACGCCGGTGTTATGCCGCTCTCTCCGATGAGCGAACTGAAGATCGAGGAATGGAATCGGATGATCGACATCAATATTCGCGGGGTGCTAAATGGTATCGCTGCCAGCTTACCTCTCATGCAGGCGCAAGGCAGTGGTCATGTTATCAACACCGCTTCCATCGGTGCTCATGTGGTAGTGCCGACTGGCGCCGTCTATTGCGCCACCAAATATGCGGTATGGGCAATTTCTGAAGGGCTACGCCAGGAGTCCAGGGACATTCGTGTCACAACGATTTGCCCCGGGGTTGTGGAGACGGAACTGGGTCATGACATCAGCGATGAGGCAACCAAAGGTCAACTCAAGGAATGGCGTAAAGCGGCACTGACTCCGGATTCAATTGCCCAGGCAGTGCTCTATGCGGTATCTCAACCGGATAGTGTGGACGTGAATGAGCTTATCGTGCGCCCCACCATCAGTGCTTTCTAAACCTATTTCAGGACGGGACATGCCCCTCAATAAAAAAGCCCTGCTCAGCAGGGCTTTTTCCAGTTCATTAAAAAGGAATATCGTCATCAAAACTGTCGAAACCTGCCGGCGGTTGTTGGGGGGCATTGCCCTGCCCGGATCCGGCGGAGGGGTATCCACCCTGACTACCGTGAGGTGCGGCTTGCGGGCCACTCGCAGCCGGTTTGGGTTGGCTGTAGTTTTGGCCCTGATTATAACCCTGGCCGTAGTCGCCACCCATATTGCTACCAGAACTATCACCTCGACTGTCGAGCATCTGCATCTCATTGGCAACGATCTCAGTGGTGTATCTGTCTGTGCCGTCCTGCGCTTGCCATTTGCGCGTGCGCAAGGAACCTTCGATATAAACCTTGCTGCCTTTGCGCAGATATTCACCCGCTATTTCACCGAGGCGATTAAAAAATACGACTCTGTGCCACTCAGTACGCTCCTGGGGCTGCCCGGTATTTTTGTCTTTCCAGGTTTCCGAAGTTGCCACACTGATATTCGTTACTGCGCCACCGGATGGCATATATTTGACTTCCGGGTCCTGACCCACATTACCAATCAGAATCACTTTATTGATGCCACGAGCCATGAAACTTCTCCTCTTGATTTATCGTGTATTCGCCAACGGCGACATTTGCCCTATAAGATTCGGCTGCCACTTTATCACTCGCGGCAACCACAACGCCAGATTCAAACCTGGTTTTCCACAATACCAGTCAGCGCCTGCCGATCAACCAGCCGCGGATCAACTTTGAGATATACCGTGTTTTCCGAGGCCACTACCAACACCTCGGCCACCCCATCCACAGACCGCAATTTCTCCGAGATAACGTGTGGATCCTGACCTCTCAGTGGAATAAGTACACTGGCCAGGAAGCGTGGCGGACGCATGGACCATGCAACAACCAACCAGGCCAGACCAACCAAAGCAGCGACAGACAGAACTGCCGTCATACCCCAGTGCTGCAAAATCCATCCGCCAATCGCTCCGCCGGTAAAAACGCCCATTACCTGACTGGTGGCATAGATGCCGGTGGCCGTACCCTTGGCTCCTGCCGGCGCAATCTTACTGACCATCGAGGGCAAGGTTGCCTCAAGCAAATTAAATGCAGCAAAAAACAGAAACACCGCTACCAGCGTTAAAGGAAGATTGGGCGGCACACGCATTAGCATCAATTCCATCAACACCAGTAACGCAACAGCGCCCAAAAACACCGGCTTAATCTGGCGGCGCTTCTCCGCCACAATAATAAACGGCAACATGACGACAAATGCCGCTGCAAGGAGAGGAAAGTACAGCAAGCCATGGTAATTGCGCTCGATATTCAATTGCTGCTCGAGGATCAACGGCAACACCATAAAGTTGGCCATCAATACAAAATGTAGCGAAAAGATTCCGAAATTCAGCCGCAACAAATCAGGGTTTTTAAAGGTACGCCATAACAAAGCCGGCACCGCACCGGCCTCACGTTGCCGTCGTGGCGTACTCACAGCCGGAACAGCTTTGAACAGGATGAAAATACCCACAACACCCAATGCCGCCGTCAACCAAAAGATACTGGACACACCAGCCCATGCTGCCATCAAGGGGCCGACCGTCAATGCAATCGAAAAGGAAACACCAATGGATGCACCAATAGTCGCCATGGCTTTGGTGCGATTTTCTTCTGAGGTCAGATCGGTCAGCAGCGCCATCACAGCAGCCGATACAGCTCCACCGCCCTGAAGGAACCGACCAATGATTAATTCCATTACCGTTTCAGCTTGGGCAGCAATAACACTCCCCAAAACAAAGATGATAAAGCCGGCAAGAATCACCGGTTTACGGCCAATGCGATCAGATAAGACACCAAAGGGAATTTGCAGCAGAGCCTGGCTAAAGCCGTAAGCGCCCAACGCCAGCCCTAAAAGGAACGGCGTACTACCACTGTAGTCAGAGCTGTACAACGCGAGGACCGGCAGCAACATAAACAGACCGAACATACGGAATGAATAAAGTGCAGCCAGGGAAATAACGACGCGACGCTCAAAGGGAACCGGAGTTATTTGCACGGATAGTGATGCCCAGAGAAAAGAGGCGATTCTAGCAAGAGCGATAAGCGAGAGGCCAGCCAAATACGCGATTCCCGACTTTATCCACAGAAACACCTCTCCTGACAACTTTTGACAAGAGATTTCCGTATAATTGAGCGCTTTGTCTTTCTTTCACCAGCGCAGATGTAAGGTGGTTAATGGATACGATTATCGTAAGGGGTGCTCGCACCCACAATCTCAAGAACATTGATCTGGATATACCGCGCGATAAGCTGGTGGTTATCACCGGCCCCTCCGGCTCAGGAAAATCCTCCCTCGCATTTGACACACTTTACGCGGAAGGCCAACGCCGTTATGTCGAGTCGCTGTCTACGTATGCGCGCCAGTTCTTATCCATGATGGAAAAGCCCGATGTCGACCATGTGGAAGGATTGAGCCCGGCCATCTCCATCGAACAAAAATCAACGTCGCACAACCCCCGCTCCACCGTCGGCACCATCACTGAGATTTATGATTACCTGCGCCTGCTCTACGCCCGCGTCGGTGAGCCCCGCTGCCCCATCCACGGCGAACCCCT
>CAMPIG010000003.1 GCA_946886255.1 uncultured Cellvibrio sp.
ATACACGGAGCTGCTGGACGCATACACCAGGTGTTCGGTGCCGATATGGCGACAGGCTTCCAGAATATTTAAAAAGCCGGTGATATTGGAATCAATGTAAGCGTGCGGATTGATCAGTGAGTAACGCACGCCCGCCTGGGCCGCGAGATTCACCACGCGGTCCGGTTTGTGTTCCTTGAAGATCTTGTCGATGGCCGCTTTGTCTTCAATGTTGGCGCGCACATCGGTAAAGCCCGCTTGCGGCAGCAATTGTGCGAGGCGGTCTTTCTTGATTTGCACATCGTAATAATCGTTAAGATTATCGACGCCTACCACTTCATCGCCGCGCGCTAACAGCCGTTTGGCCAGGCTGGAACCGATAAATCCGGCGGTGCCGGTCACTAACACTTTCATGGGAATTCCTTATTGCTTAAAGACGTGCGTCCACTGCCTCTTTAGGCAGGATGTGTTTGACATCAAAGAGCACATGGTTGGGTTTGCCGAAGGCGCGAATCGCGTCGGCACCCAATTCGCGGAATTTCTGATGGCCGACGCACAGAATGACCGCATCGTACCCCCCTGCCTGAGGGTTATCAATCAGATCGAGCGCGTACTCGTGTTGGGCCTCAGCTTTGTCCGCCCAGGGATCGTACACATGCACATTAGCATTGTATTTTTGCAGTTCGTGGATGATGTCGATGACGCGAGTGTTGCGCAAATCCGGACAATTTTCCTTGAAGGTCAGGCCCATGATGAGGATATTGGAATCCACCACATGGGTCTTGCGCTGGGTCATCAATTTCACCACGGAATCTGCAATGAAATTGCCCATGCCGTCGTTGATACGACGACCGGCCAGAATGACTTCAGGGTTATAGCCGACCTGCTGTGCTTTATGGGTAAGGTAATAAGGGTCGACGCTGATGCAGTGGCCGCCTACCAGACCGGGGCGGAAGGGCAGGAAATTCCACTTGGTGCCGGCGGCTTCGAGTACTTCCAGCGTATCGATATTCAGGCGCTTGAAGATCAGTGCCAGCTCATTGATCAGCGCAATGTTGATATCGCGCTGGGTATTTTCGATCACCTTGGCGGCTTCCGCCACCTTGATGCTACTGGCCTTGTGCGTGCCGACGACCACAATTTTGCGATAAAGCTGGTCGACATATTCAGCGACCTCCGGCGTAGAACCGGAGGTGATCTTGGTGATGTTGTGGACCCGGTGCTGCTTGTCGCCGGGGTTAATCCGCTCGGGGCTATAACCGGCAAAAAAATCGCGGTTAAATACCAGACCTGAACCGCGTTCGATAAGCGGGACACACACTTCTTCGGTGCAGCCAGGGTACACCGTGGATTCAAACACCACGATGCTGTTTTTACCGATAACCCGGCCGAGTAACTGCGATGCTTTTTCCAGTGGGGTCAGGTCAGGCTGTTTGCTTTCATTGATCGGGGTGGGTACGGTGACGATGTAAACATCACAACCTTTGATGTCATCTTCGTGCGTTGTATAACGCAGCGATTTCGCTTCGTTGAGTTCGGCAGTATCCAGCTCTAATGTATGGTCGATGCCACGGCGCAATTCGTCGATCCGGCGCTGATTGATATCAAACCCGATAGTGGTAATTTTTTTTCCGAATTCGACCGCCAGTGGCAGGCCGACATAACCGAGACCGATGATGCAAAGGGTGGGGTTGCTGGCAAACATGATGGGTGAATTTCCTTGGGCGTTCAGTTGATCCAGTGGGCGGCTAAGTTACCACATTTAGCGGCATTTTTTGTATCGCGCTGTGCGCGAAAATGTAAAGCCGCCGGCCGACCTGTAATGAATTCCGACACTCTGTAAATAAGCGCTCCAATCACGCTTGGGGTAGTCGAGTATTTGTCACAAAACCCGCTATAATGCCGGCTCATTTGCGTTCTATAACAACCGCTTAAAAGGATTAAGCTTTGTCGTATATTCGTCTTAGCAAACATTACGTTCATTTGCCGTATCTCTATCTCGGGATAACCGAAGCAATGTTATTGATGCTCGCCGCATGGTTGGCACAACGCGTGGATGCATACATCACGCGTGACTCGATAGACTCGGAGACGATGACATTTTACTGGTTTCCCGTGCTGGTATTTTCCCTTGTGATGAGCTGCTGCACCCTGTCGATGGGCGTTTACACAGCCATGGTGCGCGAAGGAAATGCGAGCATGATGCTGCGCACCCTGGTCAGTTTCTTTTTGCTCGGTAGTGTGGCTCTGTTTTTATTAAACCTGATTATCCCTGGTGATTTAATCAATCAAAGTTTTATCTTCTGGGGCGTGATCATTGCAACGGCGCTGGTATTTATTACGCGCTGGTTATTTCTGGCGGTGGTTGATACCGCAAACCTGAAGCGTCGCGTCATACTCTATGGCGCTGGCGAGCGCGCCAAAACCTTGTTGCAGGATCTTGCACCGGAGGTCGATGTACTGGGTGTGCAAATTGCCGGGTGTGTTGCTAACGCGCGGGAACCGGTGGAAGTTGATCCGGCTTTGCTGATTGATGAACCGCAGGACTGGTTGAGTTTCGTCAAACAACATCAGATTTCTGAAATTGTGGTATCGCCTAACGAGCGCCGACGGGGCGAGGGTGGTTCTTTTCCGCTGAACGAATTTATTGACTGCAAACTGGCCGGCGTGCCTTCCAGCGATGCATTAAGTTTTTGTGAGCGTGAGTTAGGCAAGATTGATATCACGCTGCTTAAGCCCAGTTGGATGTTATTTTCTGACGGCTTCAAATATTCCAAACGACGCTCGGTTGCCAAGCGTTTATTCGACCTGGCTTTGGCGTCCATGTTTTTTCTGGTGCTCTGGCCATTTATGGTGTTGACGGCGTTAGCCGTAAGGCTCGACAGTCCGGGGCCGATTCTGTATCACCAGCTGCGAGTAGGACTGAACGGCAAAACGTTTCGCATTTATAAATTTCGCAGCATGCGCCAGGACGCCGAAGCCGGCGGCAAAGCCATGTGGGCACAAAAAAATGATTCCCGTGTGACCCGTGTCGGTGCCTTCATTCGCAACACCCGTCTTGATGAACTTCCCCAGCTTTACAATGTTCTTACCGGTTCAATGAGTTTTGTGGGCCCGCGCCCGGAGCGTCCGGAGTTTGTTAACGACCTGGGCAAGCAGATTCCCTTTTACGATATGCGCCACAAAGTAAAGCCCGGTTTGATGGGTTGGGCACAATTGAAATATCCCTACGGTGCATCCGTTGAAGATGCAAAAAATAAACTGCAATACGATTTGTACTATACCAAGAACCACAGCTTTCTCATGGACATGTTAATCATGATTCAAACTGTGGAAATTATTTTGTTAGGCAAGGGCGTGCATTAATTTCCTACAGCCACAGACTCGATGAAGGAGTGAGGGCGTGAAAAATTTTATTTGGTTAAGTGGAGTGTTGTTAGTCAGCTTGTTGGTTGGTGCCTGCTCCGGCACCAGGAACGTTGCGCCACCGGTGAGTGAAAATGCCGGTGTACTTGAAGAATATCGCATTGGGGTGGGCGATGCGTTGGATATCAATGTATGGCGGAATCCTGAATTGTCGGTGTCGGTGCCGGTGCGACCGGATGGAAAAATTTCGATGCCCTTGATCGGCGATATTGACGCAGCCAATCTGACGACGCGCGAGTTGTCAGACAACATCGTGAAAGGTCTCACCAATTATGTGCGCAGTCCACAGGTAACGGTGATTGTGACCAACCCCAGCAGCTCTGATTTCCAGCGTCGTGTACGCATCACCGGTGCGGTTAACAATCCGCAATCAATTCCTTATCGGGAAGGTATGACGGTACTGGATCTGGTATTGCTCGCTGGCGGAACCAATGAATTCGCTTCCGGTAATGGCGCAAAACTTTATCGCAAGATTAACGGCACAGTAAAAGTGTATCCGATACGTTTAAATGATCTGGTGAATAAAGGCGATGTCAGTACGAATTATCCATTGCAGCCGTCGGATATTGTCACTGTGCCGGAGCGCGCATTCTGACGGTTGATAGACAACCCTACAGCCTGGTGAGGATTCATGGATACGGCGTTTATTAAAGATATGTTGCTTGCGCTAAAAGCAGAATTGATTCGCTTTCGTTTCTGGTGCGTGCTGTTGTTTATTCTGGTGAGTGGCCTGGTGTTGCTGGTGGGTGTTATGTGGCCTAAGAATTACGCCACCAGTGCGCTGTTATTTGCCGATGAAACCAATATTCTTGAGCCCCTGTTGCGCGGCCGCGCAGAAGTGACATCGATTGACCGCTCAGTGCAAGCGCGAGAAATTATATACACGCGCGGTATTATGGAAACCGTAGCAAGGCAACGCGGCCTGCTGACAAAAGAAACTCCGCCGGAACAAGAGGACCGCATCATTCGCGCCATACGGGGTGGTCTTGATGTGCGTTCAGAACAGAATAATTATTTTCGTATCTCATTTATATCGAACGATCCTGACAATTCTTTCGAAACACTCAATACCATCATCAATGTATTCATTGAAAACAGTGCCAGCAAAAAACGCCAGGAAAGCTTGAACGCCTTTAATTTTATTGATGCACAGGTACAAACCTACAAACGACAACTGGAACTGGCAGAAGAAAAACTCAAGGAATTTAATGCACAGAATGTTGATGGTACCGAAGCAGGTGTTGCCACGCGTATTGCCGAATTGCGCGGCGAAATTGAATCCCTCAAAATTACCATTGAAGAAACAGAAGCGCGCATTAACACCATCACCACCCAGTTGGGTAACGAAAGCCAGTACCAGCAGGCCAAGGGTGAGATAGATGAGTTGCGCCAGCGTCGGCAGAGCTTGGTTAATCAACTGGAACAGTTGCTGTTGGTTTACCAGGAAGGTTACCCGGATGTTATTTCTCTGCGTGCCCAAATTGCGGAGTTGGATGCTGCGATTCATATGGCACAGGCTTCCGGTGGCGATGTCTACACCGGGCGGGGCGAGGCGGTAGAAAATCCGTTGTATGAAGAATTGCGGCGGCAATTGTCGGTGGCAAAAGTCGACTTGCGTGGCCAAAAACGTCGTATGGAATCACTGATACATTTGTCGGAGCAGGAACACGAACGCGCACAGCGGGTTGCTGCTAATCAGGCGCAGCTTTCGGAACTAACCCGCGATTACAACGTAACCCGCGATGTATACGAAGAGATGTTGCAGCGTAAGGAATCGGCGCGCTTATCCATGACCCTGGATATTGAAGGGCAAGGAATCAGTTATCGAATTCAGGAGCCAGCGACCTTCCCATTAAAACCATCCGGTTTACGCTTTATTCATTTCGCCATCCTCGGACCCATCCTCGGATTGCTGGCACCCATTGGCTTACTAGTGTTATATGTCATGGTCGATCCGCATTTCCGCTCAGCTCGCGCCTTGCAACAACAATTGCCAGCGGGGATTGAATTGATCGGCATTATTCCGCATTACCACACACCGCTTAGTGAACGTCTGCTGAGAAAGGATGTGGTGATATTGTTCTTTCTGTGTCTGTTGGCGATGGCCGCTTATGCCAGTTTTGCCAGCTATTGGCATATCACCAGAAGCTAAGGGGGCAGGACAGAATGGATAAGAACAAAGAACGTAATATTGAGCAACTGATCGAAGGCGTTGACGCCATGGTCGAAAGCCGTGATCAATTGGTTAAGACGGCCGTGCTTGAACATCGTAAGCGCGAACAAATAAAAAATATGTCGTTGCCGATCTTGTGGACACAAGATGAACTCTATGAAAAGAAAGTCGTCTTCATCGGTATGCGGCAGCGTGAATTGTTGAACGCCTTCCGTGAAGTCAGAATCCGGCTGTTACAAAAAAGTAAGAGCGATAACATTGTGGTGTTGGTGTCTTCGGTGACTACAGAGGCAGACTCCAGTTTCTTCGGCTTCAATCTGGCGGCAACCTTTGCGTTGGATCCTCACAAGACAGCCTTATACGTTGATTGCAATCCACACAGCACCTCCGCTGAACGTTACACCACAACAGAAGTTGACAATGGTTTAGTGCAATATCTTTTTGATAATACCATCCCCCTGAAGCACATTATTTATCCCAGCGGTGTGGAACGCTTGCGAGTCATTCCCTCCGGTGGATTGAGTGAGTCAGCGGCTGAATTGTTCAGCTCCAAGCGCATGGAAGTGTTTATCGCTGAGATTAAAAATCGTTACCCGGATCGTTTTATTGTGTTGGATGCTCCGCCGGTTCAGCAGTCGACAGAGGCGCGAATATTGTCGCAGTACTGTGATCACGCGTTATTGGTGGTGCCTTTTGGCAAAGCGGTGACCAACGAAGTGTTGTCCGCCGTTGAGGCAGTAGGTAAGGAAAAATTTGCGGGGCTGGTATTCAACAATTGATTTCATTCAGAGGCATCGATTATGAAACGGACATTATTTTTCAGATGTTTTATACCGTTGTGTCTGCCTGCTCTGGCGATGCCGACCATAGCGGCTGTGGAGATCAATCTGGGTGTTACCAGTCGCTATTCTGATAATGCGCGACGCACCTACAGCGATAAAATTTCCGAGCGTCAGGATGAGTACAGTGCAAGCATTCTGGCGGATTATGAAAATTCCTTGCTGGATTTTGAGACGGATTATCGCGCAAGCGAAAACCGGTTCGATAAGGATTCACAGCCCGATCGCAGTTTAATTGAAGGTAATGCCGAATTGTTGATCGGCAAATCCCACAATCCCGTGGATTTATTATTGGTCCACTCGCGCCGCTCGGTACTCGGCGCACCGGATCAAGTTGATTTGCTGCAAAATGAAGATGAACGAGAAATTTTTTCAGCAATTCCGACGGCGCGGTTGCGTCTTTCAAGTGTCGATAATCTGTTACTGCGGGGCGACTATACGCAAGTCGATTTTCGTTACGCGGATATCTTTAATTCAGAGCGCGCCGGCGGCTCACTGATCTGGCAGCATCGTTTTTCGTCCGTAAGCAACCTGGAGGTCGCGGCTCAACATACAGAAATAAGCTACGACGGACTCCCCGATAATGACTATGAATATCAGAACGCCTCGGTTACCTTCGCCACCGAATTGCGCTATCTGTCTTACCGCGTAAGCGTGGGTTATAACCAGAGTACGCCGGAAGTTGGCGAGGATTTTTCCGCACCCAGTTATCGGGTCGAGATAGATTACCGCACGGGCTTTAATACCCTGAGCTTGCTTGCCAGTCAGCAGATTACCGATACCTCCCTTGGGGATGGTAATCAGGGCATGCTGGACAATGTGAACCTGGATGATGCGACGGGAGTAGGCCTGGATCAATTTGAGAGCCGGGTGGTTGAACTCCGCTGGGATAACCAGTCCCTCTGCAGACGTTGTAACGCCTACGCGAGCCTGTTGTACGAACAGGAGCAATACCAGACGCTCACAGAAGATAATGATCAAAATGTAGCCAGTGTTGGCGTTGACTATCAACTTTCACGGGCGTCCTCCATTGGCCTTCAGGCCAGCAGGCGGGAACGTAAATTCGACCGTGATGTAGACAGAAACGATTTTACGGTGACGTCTGTAGGAGCCAATTATCGTTACACCTTTATCAATGATTTGTCCGTACAACTTTTCGTTATCGTCGATAAAAGCGAGTCCGATTCGGAAACGCTGACCTACGATGAACGCATCTCCGGCATAACCCTGACCTATACCTTCTAGGCTCGCAGCTCATTTTGGCGCTGAATTATTTGTTTCGCTGATGGCGAGCAGGTTTAGCGCTTACGAAGGACTGAAATTTTCTCAAGATGTAGCCCCCTTCTCATATTTCCCGCATTTATCCCGCTATGATTCTGCCGCCTCGGCAGATTTGTCGATTTTTTTAACACTTTTATGACAAATGCCATGGGTTCAGGGGAGGGGCATGGTGTATGTCGTCTTAATTCTTTATATAACCGAACTTCATATAAAGATTTTGCCGTCAGTGAACCAGGCTGCACAAAAAGAGTGGCGCCTTTCTACAAATTGCAAAATAGGGCGCCCGACGCGTGAAATTGCAAAACCCTGATCAATACTCTCTTCAGGATTCCATCGAAGGAATGACGAAAATCAACAGTTTTCTTGGCTTCGGCCATAGATTTTCAGGATGTACCCAGCATGAATATCGTCAAGTTCGCGCGTCGCTTACCCAATCTGCTGGCATGTGCCAGCGCATTACTGCTGCTTTCTGCATGCGGTGGCAATGACGATGAAACCCGGCTCGGCCAGGTTAATGACGCCTCAAGTCAAGCCTCGATAGCGGCATCTGTTCCAAGTAGCAGTTCGGGAACAATATCCTCCAGCGTTTCATCCCAGCGTTCATCAAGTAGCTCTTCCCCCGTGGGTGTGGGCGTTTCCAGCAGTTCGATCAGCTCCAGAAGTTCAGCCAGTTCGGCAAAATCCAACAGCTCTTCATCCGCAGCTCCCGTCTCCCGTGATGTGGTGATTGAATGGTATATCCCCACGGAGCGTGAAAATGGTGATTATCTTGAGCTCTATGAGATCGGCGGTTATGAGATCCGTTACAAGTTGACGTCCGCTCAAGACTATCAATCCGTTGTCATTGACGATGGCAACATTGACCATTACGACTTGGGTGAGCTTAGCGGAAACTATGAATTTCAGATCGCCACCTTTGATGTAAATGGCTTATACAGCGAGTATGTCCCCATCAATCCTAATTGATTCGGAAGTCATTCAAGGATGAATTGATCTTGGGTATTCTTAATCTTTCATTCTCTTCTTCATATACCTATCCAAGCCCTGGTCGGTTAGGTAGTATCCCCTTGCATTGTTAAATTAGGCCGCTGTGGCGAACGACTCACTATCCCCATTTCAAACTCCACACGTTTGCCTTGCCAGCACCACTCCAGACATTTTTCAAAGGTTCCTAAAGCGAGCAGATGAAAGATACAGAGCTATCCGCACTCGTGGCGCGTGAACAACGAAACGCATTTGTACAGTTTGGTCTGTTCTTTCTGCTCATCATTGCATTTTATTTTTCCTCGATCAGTCAGTTGTATATGCGTTGGGTTCAATGGGATCAGGACCTGTCCCATGGTTTACCCACAGTCGCTATCTTTCTGTTTTTAATGTGGCACGCCTTGCCCTGGCCTTATCGCAAAGATGCTAAAGCCGTGCGGACCTCTCTGCTCATTCTCCTGGGGCTGGCATCTCTGGCTTGGTTTTTGTTCCAGAAAATTCATATTGGCATTCTTGCGCAAGTCACACTCCTGTTTGTCATCCTGCTATTTATAGCCAGTTGCTATTCATTGAGGACACTTCGGCATGTAGCGGTGCCCTGCGGAATACTGATGTTTGCATTACCGCTATGGGGCATTCTCAATGGACCGCTGGTGGAAATCAGTGCGGCCGTTGTCGGCAAGGCGGCGCGGCTGAGCGGCATGACGCTATTGATGGATGGGAGCAATATCTTCATCCCTTATGGACGCTTGTATATAGATGATGGCTGCTCCGGCTTGCGGTATTTTGTCATCGGTTTGTTGATGGCTTATCTGATCAGTTATCTGAACCACTACCGTGTGAGACAAGTATTGGCCGCATTCGGTGTGGCTATTGTGCTGTCCTTGTTGACGAATTGGGTGCGCATTTTCTTGCTAGTGGTGGTCGGTTATCAGACAGAAATGGAAAGCAGTCTCATGGAAGATCATGAACTGTTCGGGTGGGTATTATTTGCTTTGGTAATGTTGCCAGCGATTTACTACGCACCGGTATCCAAACCCAAACCGCGCGGCGAGAGCGAAACATTAATTGCCCGCCCATTGTTTCCCCTGCTTCTGTTGGTGATTGGGCCGGCGTTAGGGTTGCTCACTCCTGCCAGTGTGAAAATGGCTCCGGGATTTACCTTGAACACCTTGGGGCATTATCCAACCGCAAATTCAACTGGCAGCGCAGCTGGACCTTATGTGGAGCTGAGCTATCCGGGTTTACCGTTAACCTACAATCAGTCTGTCATCGCGAAGGATATTGTCGTTCGTGTAGAGCTTGCGCAATATGTTCAGGCAGATACACAAGAAAAGCTTGTCCCTTATTTCAGGAGTCTGCATAACCGGGATGTTTGGTCAATTGCCAGTGAGCGGAGGGATGACGCCACCGGATTACAATTTTCGGTCATGAAGCGCGCAGGTTCGGAAAACTATCATGTGCTTGCACATCTTTACTTCGTGGGGCGTTATTCGACTCATCAATATGAGTTGGCGAAGTTGTTACAAATACCCGCGATGCTGTGGGGTGATAGTTACTTTGTCATCTTTACTGCCCAAGCGGCGTGTAGTGATTCAACCTGTGCGGCACAAGCAGAGGCCATTGAGCAGATTGCGCGGGATTGGTTGGCGGAGCCTGTGCAGTAAGCTTAATCAATCCCGGCGGGAAATTATGTTGATAATCCTGTTGAATGATTTTTCGTTAACACCCTCATGTAGCGGCAGCGTAATCAGTCGGTCCGCAAAATCCTTGGCATTGTTGTAATTGCCTCTGATATCAACCATCGCCCGAACACCGGAAATTTCCGGTACGGGTTTCCGATACATTGCCGTTGCCCCCAGCCCTGCGCTACGCAACTTTTGCAACAGAACATCGCGTTGCAATCTATCCGCAACTACTAAGGGGTAGCGTAACAATCGTCCCCTGCGTGGTGAATTGAGTGCATCCAGGTAATTGGTAGAGGCAGGAATCTGTTTGTCGTACGTAAACTCACGATCTCGCGGCCGCTCTGAATAACGGTTGAAATTTTCGGGCAACAAACGCCGACGGTGATCATCCATCGGGGCGACAGCTGTCAACGGATGGTAGCGTGTCTCCCCCAGTTTTATTAATGGATTTCTATTAAGCAATTGATAAAGGCGCGGTTGAAGCAAGAGGTTATACGCGGACACTTTCAGTTTAAGGTGGGAGGAGGGTGCTGGTTTGTCGCTGAGATATGAAGTCAGGTTTATCAGGAGCTCGGTTTTCGCCAACAGCAATCCGCCACCTAACAAGCTGAGCGGTTTGCCGCGTCCGAAAGAAAACACCACATAATCACCCATCAGGCTCGAAAACGCTTCTGTATCGGGAAACCATTGGGCATTGTCTTCGATGAGGCTGATGTGTGGGTATTGCTGTAGCAGCTGAGTGAACGCGGCTAAGTTGTCGCGAATACCTAGAAAATTTACCGCGATAATCGCAACCGTACTCTCGCTGATGGAAGCCCGCAAGGCACCTTTATCCAATGCCGGGTCTGCCTTGGCAATGTCGACCACTACCACCTTAACGCCGGCAAAATTTGCCGCCGCTACCAGATCCGGGCAGCAGTAAGCTGGAACAATAACTTCAGGCGTATGTATTTCAGGATGCTTCGCCTTCGCTGCCAACAGTGCAACTGCCAAAGCTGATGTCCCGCAATCCAGCCACAGCGGATGGTAGCCGATGAACAGCGGCAGCTCTTCCGGCGCGGTTTCATGCCAAAAGATACGGTTGCCGACCGGTGGCAGATCGCCATGAATCAGCGCGCCGAAGGCTTCCATGTCGTCATTCTCTCACCGGCTAAAAATTTGATGGCTGCATCCAGCAAAGCCACATTCACCTGCACAAAAAAGTAAATTAATTTGACCCAGGATGTCTCGCGCAGATGCGGTAAAAAATGCGCAAGCAAGGCCACACCGTAAAAACCGAGTTGCGCCAAAAGCGCAAAGGAATAAAACAGGTTTTCATGAGCGATGACGGCGGACACGATGAACAAGCCGATCAAGCACCAGGGCACCAGCCAACGCATCAACTTGTGAGAGAACACCTGAAAAGCAAACAAGCCGAATCGTTGCGGATTGAGTACTTCATTGTGTCGAGACAATGCTGTCATACCGCGAATAACGGTGCGGATTTTACGCTGGTATTCCTTTTGCGGATCTTTCAGATCCTGGTAATAGCCGAGCACATCCGGTGCAGTAACGGCACGCATGCCCAAGCGGACGGTGTTGAGTGCTGTATTGAAATCACTGGGAGAATGTATGTCCCATACCTGGCAAACGGCCTTCCGTGCAGCAAAAAAAGAACCGCTGAGGCCGACCAGCCCGGCAAGCCTTGATTCCTGCTGGCGCAGCCACATTTCATATTTAACGTAAGCACCTTCGCCCGCTATGCTGCCATCTTTGCTGATAAACCGATCCTCGCTGGATACGGCGCCGATCTGCGGATCCTGAAAATAGGCTTCCAGTTTTTCCAGGGCATCTTCCGGAATCTGGGTTGCCACGTCGGAAAAAACAATCACATCACCGCGAGCTTCTTCGATAGCGGTCCTCTGTGCGTTCTCCTTGCCAAGTCTCTCGGCTGCCCGCACCAGGCGGACGCCTCGATCGGCATACTCGCGGACAATATCATCGGTCCTATCGTCGGAGCAGTCAGAGGCCACAATCAGCTCCAGACGTGCTGGATCAAAGCGGACCTTTAAAGTATTTTCGATCTTCTCGCGAATACGTGCTTCTTCGTTATAAGCAGTAACAATCAACGATAAAAAAAGTGGCCTGGGTGGCTCCTGATCATCCGCTAAAACGCTATGCTGGCGAGTTTGTGCCAGTACCTTTAAGATCAGTGGATAGATGAAGTAACTGAAAACGGAGCCCAGCGCAAAAAACCAAAAAAGAAACTCAAGCATGGACGGCCTCATTGTTGGAATTCTTTACAGGTGTCATTCATAAATTTACTTGTTGTGTGAAGACATCGAAGCATAATATTCATCTCCATTGTTTAGCCTTGATGACGGGTAGGTTTTTACCCGGGATCGATGCATCCTGACGCTTTATAGTGACTGATTAAGAAATCTCAGCATGGCAATTGTAAACCGACGCATGAAGGTAATGCACATTATTTCTGGCGACCTCTGGGCGGGTGCTGAAGTGCAGGCATACACCTTGCTAAAGGAGCTGCGGACTGATTGTGATCTGCATGTGATTCTGATGAACCCGGGTGAACTGGCCGACCGCTTGGCGGCTTTGAAAATACCGGTCACGATTCTCGATGAAACAAAAATGAACGCCGGAAAAATTTTGCTCGGCATGCGCAAGATCATGCTGGTATTCCGACCGGATGTGATTCACACGCATCGGCAAAAGGAAAACGTTCTTGGTGCTATTGCTAATATGTTCAGTGTTCGTGCCAAGTCTGTCAGGACGAGTCACGGGGCACCGGAATTCTCTGCTAAAGGTTATCGACGGATACAACCGCTAATAGATAAGTTTATCGGTCATCATCTACAGAACGGCATTATCTCCGTCTCTGAAGATCTGACACAAAAATTAAACGGTATCTTCCCCCCCGATAAAATTTACACAATCATGAACGGTGTAGATATAGAATCATTGAGAGCGCATGCTTTCAAAGCTGACTTTCGGAGCAATGACCCAGATAAGATGCATATCGGCATCATTGGCAGGCTAGAGCCTGTAAAAAGAATCGACATTTTTTTGCAGATGGCGGCTCTCATAACAGCTCAGGCTGAAGATAACATCGTGCAATTTCATATTATCGGCGAAGGTAGCCAAAGAAATACATTGGAGAAAATGAGTTATGAGCTGGGCCTTGGAGATAATGTAGTATTTCATGGTCATCGAACGGATATTCCCGCGTGCGTAAAATCTCTGGATGTTGTAGTCATGTGCTCAGATCATGAAGGAACACCAATGATTGCATTGGAAACACTGGCTTTGGGTGTTCCATTGGTAGCGCACAATGTGGGTGGCTTGAAACACATTTTGAAGAAATACCCTGAATGGCGAGTTGATGATCATACGCCACACGGCTATGCAAAAGTGATAGCTTCAATTAGCGAAGCCCGTTCGCGGGAAATAGCGTTAGAGGAATGTTATCTTGCTCATCATAATGCAGATAAAACATTTGATGTATATAGACTCGTTCTAGAAAAAAGATAGAGATAAATATCTAACAGATCGATTGATCAATCGCCTTTTTGGTTATGTGTATCGAAGGAATACGTTGTTCGAGGATGTTGGATATGAAAATTTCTTTGGTTGTCTGCACAAAAGATCGTGCGGAGCAGCTTCAAAAATGCTTAAGTCACATCGCAAAGATTTGCTGCCAGTCGGCGTGGGAGCTCATTGTTGTCAACAATGCATCAACAGATCATACAGATGCAGTATTAAACGATTTTTCCAGAGATACCAGTTTAATGTTTCGTCAAGCCTATGAGCCAGCTTTGGGTTCAGGGTGTGCAAAGAATACAGGTTGGCGGCTGGCCAACGGTGAACTTATCGCCTTTATCGATGATGATTGTTATCCACGAGAGAATTATCTTTCAGAAATCATCGAGTGCCTGGATAACCCCTCATTGGGTTTTGTCGGGGGGCGGGTTCTGCTATTTGATCCGGCGGATTATCCCATAACAATTCAGACCAGTGAAGTACGTAGAGAATATGAAGCCTATAGCTTTATAGCTGCTGGTGAGATACATGGCGCTAACTTTGCTTTTCGAAAAAAAGCATTGGAGGATGTAGGTGGCTTTGATCCAAGATTCGGAGCCGGAACGCGATATCCTTGTGAAGATATAGATGTATTGGCGCGAGTGCTGGGGGCGGGATGGGCTGGAGCTTACGATCCCCGCCCAGTTGTTTACCACCATCATGGCAGGAAAGGTGATAGGGTATTAAATTTGATCAAGGCGTATGATCGAGGGCGGGGTGCTTACTATGCTAAATGCATGATGAATAGCAAACTGCATCGTCAATATAGATCCAACTGGTTGAGACGGGTTCGTTATCAATCCATAGTGACGACTGAGCGGGAGTTGAGAGCTATGCTTATATATTCATTCACTATCTTAACCTCAAGAATGCTAGCTAAAATATCCGGTAAATCTCGAACAGAAAACTAAAAGATAATGTGTCTCTTCACCTACTTATGACCAGAAAGCAGTAATGGAGCTATGAAAAAGCAGAATGAATACCTCACCAATTATTAGCATCGTACTCTGCACATATAATAATGCCGATTCTCTGGCAATAACATTAGAGCAAATATCTAATCAATACCTGGTAGATAATTCGCTAGTTGAAGTGCTTGTAATCGATAATAACTCACCTGATCACACCCATGATATTGTTGCGGAAATTTCTCGTTGTTCCAATATTACCTTTCGTTATTTCTTTGAGAGACGCCAAGGACTTTCTCACGCGCGAAATACGGGCGTGGATAAGGCTAACGGAAGATACATTCTTTTTACAGATGATGATGCGGATATCCCCCAAAATTGGGTGATAAGTTATTTGGAAAAAATAGACCAGTTAGACCCGGACTGCCTCTACAGTAGAATCAATATAATCTGGGACAGGCCAACGCCTTGGTGGTACACAAATCGTTTTCGTCCCTATTTTGTTGGTCTTGATTACGGTGACCAAGTAATTGCGATAGATAATTTAAATAAAGAATTCTTTGGGAAGAATTTTTGCCTTAGAAAAGGCCTCGTGGTGTCATATGGTGGGTTTGACCCCGCCCTGGGTCGAAATGGCAGCCGTCTGATTGCGGGCGAAGAAACGATTATATATCGGAAGCTTGTTCAGGAGAGGAAAAGAATATTTTATTTCCCCGAAGCTCCTGTGGGGCATCGATTGAAAGAAAGGGAATACGAGGAATCTAATATCAGTAAACAGTTTATCGATAGTGCCCATTCGTCCTATCATTTAGCCAAGCTAACGGCCAGAAAGAAGATTTTTGGTAGGCCTCTGGGAGTTTTGCTGGAAAGTATGAAAGTAATTATTGTCTCCTTCTATAACATTCCCAAATATGTTTTGTTACAGAACAAACAAGAATTGTTTTTTAATAAGATAAACTTGAAACGATCTTTGACGTTGATAAAGTTATGGACGATCTCAGAATGAAAAGGAAAGGTTCTTTATTAATAATGCTACATTGCGAACAATTCACCGGGTATGCGATTGGGGTTCTGGAAGATATTTTTTTCGAAGCTGCTCAGCGGTCTGGTTATAAAGAAAGTGAGATATTTTGGTCGTATAAGTCAGTAGCTGATAACGATGCCGAGAACGTCATCCCATGTGATTATCGGTTGTTTGATGCAAGGTTCTTCGCTAAATTTTTACACGACAAGAACATTACCCAGGTTATCGCATTTGACTTGAATTACCCCTCAGATGTATTGGACGTGTTGAGGCGAGCCAATGTTGATCACATTGTTTCATACTGGGGGGCGGGTATAAGTTCAATTAATAGCGGTGTGAAGCTACAGCTCAAGCGTCTCGAATGGACCCTACGCAAAAATAAGCCAGATTGTTTTATTTTTGAATCTGAAGCAATGCGGAAGACAGGCACCTTGGGTAGGGGTATACCTCATGATAAAGCATTCGTAGTGCCCTTAGGGGTAGATGTTGAGAAGTATAAACCGGACTATGGTAATAACTACGATGCTCATGATTTATTAGGCATTCCCCGATCACGCAAAATAGTTTTCTACTCAGGACACATGGAAGAGCGGAAAGGTGTAAGAGTTATTGTTCAGGCTGCAATAGAGACGGTCGACAAAATGAATAACAAAGGGCTTCATTTTGTATTATGTGGCAATAAAGGTGATGAAGCCTCTGGTTATGAGAAGTTGCTGGAAAATACTGAGGCAGCGGGCCATGTGGTCTTCGCAGGTTACCGGAAGGATATCGCAAGGTTAATGAGAAGCTCTTTTGTTGGTGTTATCGCCTCCACCGGATGGGACTCCTTTACGATGTCTAGTGTGGAGATGATGGCATCGGGCTTACCGCTTATTGTCTCAAATCTGCAGGGGCTGGCGGAGACTGCCCTGGACGGTGTCACTGGATTCCATATTGAACCGGGTAACTATCGAGAGCTGGCTGAAAAAATAAGCTACCTGTATTCTTCCCCTGATAAAGCTACCGAATTCTCTAACGCATCTAGATTAAGAGCAGTTAATTTTTTCTCCAAAGAGCGGCAGATCAACGAAATAGCCAAAATTCTTTCTGCTGGCAAGTAAGACCTAAATAAGCCTATTCATTCTCTGAGTTAAATGCTGACTATGTACATTCTTCATATTATTAGGAATATATTCACGATTCTTGATGAACGTCAAAGGCTACAGTTGAGTATATTGCTCTGCTTTTTTCTGTTCTCAGCGTTGGTCCAGATTGTAGGTGTGGCCAGTATTGCGCCATTTATTACGATATTATCAAATCAGAATTTAATTCATAAAAATGAATTTCTTTCCTTTCTATATAACTTTTTTGGCTGCGAAAGTAATAATCAATTTATTATCGGGTTTGCTGTTGCATCGCTTTTGATGATCTTGTTTTCTAACACCATTTCGGCAATAACAGTGTGGTTGTTATTGAAATTCTCAGTTCTCATCGGCGGAGACTTACAAAAGAAGCTTTATCGCAACATTATGCATCGGGAGTATATTTTTCATAAAACAACTAACTATAACAAATCAATTTCAACAATCTCTCAGGAAACCCCCCGCTTTGTTTATATGGTTTTACAGCCGTTTTTGTTGTTGGTAAGTCAGCTCTGCGTAGCGATAATAATTTTGTTGGGCCTTCTTATAATAAATCCTTTTATTGCATTTGCTTCCGGCGCCATTATTGGCGGTTCATATTTTCTAACCTATATTTTTGTTAAGAAGTCCTTGGTCCGTCATGGAAGAATAGTTACGGAGAGAAATGATGGCGTTCAGGCAATTCTTTCCGAATCTTTTATCGGGATCAAAGATATAAAGCTGGGCTCGCTTGAGCACAAGTATGCTGATGCCTTTGGAAAATTAAACCATAAAGGACTGAATTCAGCTGCTTATATTGCGCTGTCCGGTGATGTTCCAAAATTTATAATTGAGACAATTTCATTTGGCGCAATACTTTTGCTCGCCATCATATTGCTTTTAACCTCTGACTCCCCGGATGGTGTTATTTCAATATTGAGCATTTATGCACTGGCAGGCTATAAATTGTTACCGACCATGCAGCAAGTTTATAAATCCATATCCAGTATGAGTGCAAATGGTAGTGTTGTTTCAGAGTTAAAATACGAGTTAAGTAGAGCTGTTGCCGATCGACCTGTAGCAAAAGGTAATATTATTGGCGAAATAAAAAGCTATGAGTTAAAAGAAGTTTGTTATCAATACCCTAATGTCAAGGAGTTGACATTGGCGAGTATTAATCTTCGATTTGAGCTTGGTAAATTAAATACTATTGCGGGCCCATCCGGATCAGGAAAATCTACGTTAGCAGATGTGATGCTAGGTTTGTTGCCATACTCTCAAGGTAAGCTATTCGTCAATGACCGAGAGCTGGATGAAAGTTCCATGACCGACTATCAAAACAATATTGGTTATGTGCCGCAGAATATTTTTATCCTTGATGACACTGTGGTAGCTAATGTCGCTTTTGGTGTTTTAGAGGATGATATCGATCAGGATAAAGTTTATCAGGCATTGCAACAAGCCAATGCCATGGAGTTTGTAGAGCGTTTGCCGCAAGGCATACATACTCAGCTCGGGCAAGATGGAAAATTGCTAAGTGGTGGACAGCGTCAGCGAATAGGTATTGCAAGAACTCTTTATCGCAATAGCAAGATGTTGATACTCGATGAGCCTACAAGCGCCCTGGATATTGAATCCGAATATGAATTAATGATGTTATTGGAAAAACTAAAAACGGAAGTTTTAATTGTCGTTATTTCTCATCGTCCTGCGGCAATCAAATTATCCGATACGATAACAATTCTTGATCAAGGAAAATTGCTCGCCACTGGAAGTTATGAGGAATTAAAAACCAGTAGTAGTAGCTTTAGGGAGATGATGGAAAAAGGATTTATTGAATAGGGGAGAGTTTATAAATAGCCCCGATTGTTTAGATACAATCGGGGCCTGGATAATTAATCTTTAAGGCCGGGTGGCAGAGGTCTTGATGGCATGTTTGGAAATTCCTTATTTGAAAACTCCACGTCGTCTACAATCCAGTCCGTATCTTTGGTGTAGCTGGGGTTTGACCAGCCCATTATGTAACCCGCTTTCCAGCCATTGGGTCCAGCGGGTGGGCTAGCAATATCGGCATCGGTCAACCGGTGTAATAAAGTAAATGTCGCTTCGTCCTGCCAACGCCGATAAGTCTCTATAACGCCATCGTTTGATCCTCGGCTCGAAGCTGCCTTAACATGTATAAGTATTTGCATCCAGCGTCCTTGATCAGCTGGATAAGTAATAAATTGCTTGTGTTGGAGGTGGGAGCCTGTGATTGTATATTTCCCTGCTGAATAATGTACTGCAAGTTGGCTTCCTCCCTTGCCGTCAGACCAGAACTCCCATACAACAGACGGACCATCTCCTTTAGAAGAATAATCATCCATCCAAAGAGCAAACAATTTATTGTTGCTGGGTTGCGTTTTCGTATGTTCGAAATTATCCGGGACTTGTAGCCAATATCTCAACCATAGTTCCCGATAGGGAGCTCCAAGATCAAAACGCTGTTCAGCCATATACTGGCCAGCCGCATAATGAAATTTCAAGGCTTGATCACCTTGGCTACCTGGGCGTGAAATTCCTTCGACGATGTTCGTATTGTTGGGGCCCTGCCACTTGAAACCCTGGCTATTAGACTTAACGAGATCCCCTGACTCGAAGCTCTCCGTCATAAAAACGTCTGCAGTCGATGAAACAGAGAGGGATAAAAAGAGAACCAGAAACAACGGTCTTGCTGAAAATTTCATGAAATTAAACCTCGGAAAAACCGAATATATCGGCGCTACAGAGAGCCTAGATCATTTTCCTTATTTGTTAAAGGAAGGAATGTCAATATGGAGCCATAATGCACATTTGGTATGTGAATAAGCGATGAATTCATAACATCCACAGATATGCATACATCCCCATATATGAATCAGTTATAGCTATAAATCATCCGCAACAAATTTCGTCGAAGGCATTGCTTAATGACTCCCCAATGCTCTTAAAGTTATAGCGCGCTTTGATTAGTTCATGGGCATTACGGGCAAGTGCTTGAGCCAATTCCGGGTTTGCAAAAGCTTCCTTAATGGTAGAGATATACTCATCCGGAGTGGCGGCAAAAATTACATTTTTCATGTTCTCAACGGATATACCCTCGCAGGCAATTGGATTGGCAATTAAAAGTTTTCCCATAGCTAATGCATCCAACACTTTGAGCTTTGTGCCTCCGCCGTCTCGTATAGGGCACACATATAAGTAGGCTTCAGCAATATAGGGACGAACATCGTCAACAAATCCAGTAACCCTCAAATTTTTGTATTTGTCCTGCAGCTGTAACATCCATGCGGGTGGGGACCGGCCAATAATAGTCATGCTCACATCAGGTATTTCTTGAACCAATTTTGGCCAGACGTGCGTCAGGAAAAAAGTCATGGCATCTAAATTTGGATACCAGGATAAGCCACCAGCAAAAACAATGGATTTCTGTTTAATGGGTAAATCTAAAGGAGAAAAGTAATCCAGATCGACACCGTTAGGTATCCCCATGCTGCGTATGCCGGAAACAATATTGTTTAATCGTTCCGCATCCAGATCTGAACAGGTAACGTTGAGGTCAAATTCTTTGCAGGCTTTTCTTTCGTAACTAATTAATTTTTTTCCTTCCTGAAAGAAGTATATTTTCTTTAGTATGTTAGTTTCATTTTCCGCTCTCCTTAGCATCATCAAAGATTCAATATTGTGATGATTCAGAACCTTTTTATATCCTTTCAAATGCATGACATAAGGTGCCAAGCTTATAGTATCCGCATGGATTGCATCAAATTTTTCGCTGGCCAATACTTCGGAAAGTTTTTCTTTATAGGCTTGAGATTCCAGCCAACTGACGGTATAGGTTCGCCCTGGTAGCAGCCCCTTTGTAAGTAACTTAATCTTTGAGAATGTCGATGCCTCGGTTTCTATAGGCATTACCTCTATCACGTTGCAGAACTGACGCAGATGGTGGATTCCTTCCTCCAGATCGTCAGCCGAAGAGCAGAGGTTGCGCTGATTAAAAGCCAGTAAAGTTATATTGTGTCGTTTGCTTGTCTCTTTTATCAAATTATAACTGCGTTGCAAAACCCCGCCTTTTGGTGGATAGGGCAGCAAATGGGAAAGCCAAAGAATATTTCTCATATTTTAATCGAATCGTCCTGGGTGTTATGACTTACTGATTTTGCTAATGACACTTTTAAATTTACCATTGGGACTTTTTTCAATGGCATCCTGATAAATGACTTTAATATCCATTAGATGGCTTGTCCTCTGTTTCAAATTCTCCACCAACAAGTCCTCGTTAAAAAGTTGTCTTCTTTCTTTGTTTACCACTACAATAATAATGATTTTATTAAGTTCTTCTTGAATAACTTGAGCAAGTTCTATCCCCTCGATACCTTTAAATGCAGGGTCTATCCTGCCAATTCTGCGACCTTCGGGAGTGATGATTACATCATCCATTCTCCCATCAACATGGTCAAAAACGTAGGGATTTTCCGGCGTCCGCGTCACAACGCAGTCTCCTAATTCGTACCTCAAAAGGGGCATGGCAAAATTAAGAAGGCCGGTTGTAATAAGAGAAAATCTATCATTGCCTTGCGCTTCCATTTCCAGGACAGAAAATAATGGGTTGGAATAATACTTTCCTCCATCTGAAAAGGCCGACACCGTCATTTCCGTGCAGCCATAATGGTCTACAATTTTGGATCCAAAAAATGACTCAATATCAGTCCTTGCTTGTGATGAAAGCGTTTCGGAAGAAGTTAGAATTAACTTCGGTTTAAAATTAATTGACAGCCCATGATTTCGCGCTAGTAATTGTATTTCAATAAGAGCAGATGGGTATGAGTCAATAAATTCCGGTTGCCAGTAATTCAAGGCGTCGATATATTTTCGTATGGTGGAGTCAGAGATAAAATAGGTTGAAAGGTACTGGGTGTTATTAAAACTATCGTATCGATCAAAGCGCTTGCTGGACTCCCTATACAATATTCTGCCTGCAAAAGTAGTGCTTCGGGCGCGATAAGTTGTTCCCTTGTCCTTTAAAAGTTGTTCATAAAAGTGATAGTTAATTCTCCTGGCCTCAGGGGATGAGTATATTGTCAATGGGGTTCCGCTACTTCCGCTCGTGTTAAGCTTCAACAATCCATTCTTAAACGCCGGATGAGAAGACAGAAAGAGATGGGGTTGTAGGAGGATCTCCGATTTACTTAGCTTCGGTAGAAACTCTGATAGATTATTAGGGGTTATATTGTCTAATGGTATTCCATTAAGCATTCTTTTGTAATAAGGCACATAGGTCGCACTATGTTCTAACAATAATTTAAGGCGTTTACCTTGTATGTCCAACTCAGCTTTAGTCGGCTCGGAGAATGATGAGCTAAGATTGGTATAATGCTCGGGAACCTGTCCGCCAAATCGCTCTTTGTACATCTTTGCTCCGTAGATCGAAAGAGCAATATTCTGCAAGAATGGCGGAGCCTTCAGATAAATGTTGGATAGCATTCCGATCGATCCTTAAATAAATGTGTGCTCTATTTGTCGACAGATGTAATAGAAAATATTAGTTGGTTTTCAGGTCGTATTGTCGGCTCGTTGGAGCGTCATCCTGTTTTTTAGAATGACTGCATTTAATGAGACGATTAGTGATAGATGTATCCACAAAAAGGGGTAGTAAGTGACAGTAACAAATTGCCCGGCTATTAAGAACCCAAATACTCCATAGCCCAAACCAGCAGCCATTGCTTTCCATAACGGATCTATATCTTCCTGTTTCGAAATCGCCCGTGTTTTTCTCAAGCAAAAAATGATAATCATGATGAAGAAAAACAACCCGATAAATCCTGTATCGGTGCCCACTTGAATGAAGATATTGTGAGGTAACTCAGCGTGCTCATAGAGCATATCTTGAGGGAAATAGTCTCGATAGTAAGGAATGAAGTTAAAGTACCCAACCCCAAAGAATGGGTTTTCTTTCATCATGTCCCAACCGTGTTCCCAATATAATAATCTTTGTTTTGATGTGCGATCTTCGCCGACTGATGAAAATCGTTGCTTTTGTTCATCAGGTAAAAGTAAGAATAACCCTAAACATAGGATAGAAATACCTAGCAGCGGCTTTAGTTTAAACATGCTTTTGCGGAAAATAAGCAATAACTGCATGGTTAACGCGATTTGTGAGCCTCGGCTGCTCGCTCCTAAAATAGTTAGAATGGGGCATATCCAGAACAGTAAAAGAACGCGCCTTTCCCAGATTCCGGCACGATGCTTGGATGCCACATACAGTAAGTAAGCAAGGGGAAAGAGCATGAGCATCAAGATGGCTAACTCACCAGAATTTTGGAAGTAGCCACGGGGTCCCATTAAGCCCCAACTGGTAAAGGCGAAGCCACGACCCACCCAGGCTTTGGCGGTTCCTACGGCTATTTTGGCCGCTGTAATAATAAATATAAGTAGAAAAATATAAAATCGTTCAGGCGTATTAATGATGTTGATTATCAAAAAATATATTAAAAACCAGCCGAAAAAATCCATAAAATATTTTTTGGAAAAATCCGGATAATAAGCTGTATTAATAGAAATTATGATAGTGGCGAGGAAAAGTATCATCCAGATATTCGAGGAGGACGGTGTCCATTTGATGCTCTTATCTAATACCAGGCCGATGAACGAAAGGATGATAAAAATTTGCGCCCAGGGTAAGAAATCTATAGCGGGAAAAATGGCTTGGGGTCTAACAAACTCAAAAAATAAATAACAACAGATCATCCAGAAAGAAAAACTTTCCTGTTTGAAGTAGTGCCATAAGGCGCCCACTTTAAATAAGTAAAACTCTGCTGCTTTAGGGCTTGACATCTCGGCATCTCAGTATTGAGATAAGGGCTTGAGTTGCATCTACAACTTCCATCTCGCATCGATTGAAAAAAATTTCATTCGCATTGTAGGGGTCGTGAATATACGCCTTGCAGTCCGGTAGCCACAAACCTATAAGTGTGACTTTAGTTTCGGCGTCAATATACTCTTCCAGTGCTTTTGCATGGTTAGGCTCCATACCTATCAAAAGATCGCCAGGCAAAGGAACATAAAGAGCAATATTCTTTGTAATATGATCTTCCAGATTGAAATTGTTTTTCTGGGCAAATGCAATCGCTCTGGGGTCTGCCTTGTCTCCGCCGCGGCAGTTGAGGCCATAGGAAATGCTATTGAAGCCCGCCTTAAGCGCTACGGCTTCAGCCAAAGGACTGCGACAGATATTTCCGGAGCATACAAATACCAATCGTTTGATTTTCTTGAAATCAATATTTTTGTATTGTTTGAAATCACCGAGTCTGGCCATCATGGAATATTTCCATTGATTTTTGAGGCCATATTTGGAGCCGTAGTGATTTTTAATTGTTTGAATTATGGCATTCAGCACACATACACCCTTGTTGTTCAGACCACGAAGTATAATAGAGGCCAGATTGGCATCTGGGTTTTCTGGCAAGCTCAATGTGACAGTAGTGATAAATACTCGCTTTGATATGACGTCAATAGTTTATCCATGGCAAAGGTAAGTCTTACATGGTTTTGACCGCTATTGGATAAGTGCTTTTTCAGATCTATATCATTAAGTAATTGCACTATTCCATTAGCCAAAGCTCCGGCATCATTCGCGGGAACCATAAGGCCATTTTCTCCGTGGGACACGATCTCTTCAGGTCCACCGCAGCGCGTTACAATTACTGCCAATCCGGTAGCCATGGCTTCGATGGTGGAGATGGAAAAACCTTCCGAGCTGGAAGACAGTGCAAACAGATCCATTTGGCCTAAAAATGCAGCGCTATCTTGTTGAAACCCAACGAAATGTATATTGGAGCCAATACCGTTGCGGTTAATCTGATCATCAAGCTGTGCCATCAGTTCCGGCTTTTTGTGTCCGGCTATAACGAAGTGCACCAATGGATTATGTTTTATCACTGTGGCTGCTGCTTCAATGAGGATGTTATAAGCTTTGGCTGGTCGGATATTGCCGACGCTACCCACTAAAATGGTGTCATCACTCAATCGAAGCTGACGGCGAATATCGGTCAGTGAATTTTTACCATACTTATCCACATCAACGCCGTTATATATCACACGAATGTTGCTTTTGTTAAAAAGACCTCGCTCTTCAATATAGTTAGCAAGATCCTGGCTCACAGCGATCAGGCGTTTAACCCCCAATTTCATAATCAGGTTTTTTATATAAACCAGGCGTTCATTCGGGTTAACGTCAACCTTTCCGTGTAGGGTGGCTGCCAACGGAATGCGTAGAAGCAAGGCGATAATAGAGTAAGTGAGTGTAGAACCAAGCAGATGTGCCTGAATAAGCTTTACATTGTTTTCCCGGATGATGTGAAATAATTTTCGATAGTAGGACCATGAAAAGCTGCCTTTGGGTTTAACAATGTAATAATGTATGCCGCGAGCTTTAAGTTGATCTTCGACCCAGCCTGGTCCCTTGATAACAGCGAAAGAACGATAACCATCAAGTGTTAAATTTTCCGTCAGGTCGAGAAAGACTGTTTCTGCCCCACCGGGTCCGGTGGTATCTATTGCATGTAAAATACTAGGCAAGCTGGTGTCCATTTGTGCGAACCTGGAAAGAGAAGTTGGGCTGCGACAATCTACTAAAATCAACGCGTTATTACCAGTTTAAAAGCGGCATAATTCATATGATCGCGGTATCATCGGTGGCAGAAAATTATGGTAAGGATTGACTAAATGGCTTTTCATATCCTGGTATTGGATGCGCATCAACGTAGCGCTCTGGCCGTAACCCGCTCCCTGGGGTCTTTGCCCGATGTGACGGTGACAACAGCTGATTCCGCAATAAATACGCTGGCCGGTTCTTCAAAATTCTCAAGCGGAAATTTGCTTAGCCCTAGCGCCGAGCTGGAGCCTGGAAAATATCTCGACTGGCTAGAGCAATATCTTGAAATACAGCGGGTTGATCTGGTTGTACCCGTGACTGAAATTACCAGCCAGTTGCTGTTGATGAATCAGCACCGTTTTGCGCATTTGCCTTTGCCTTTTGCTGATTACCCGACTGTCATGTCTTTGGCGGATAAAGGAAAATTGGTTGCCTTGGCTGAACAAACCGATGTGCCGTGCCCGGCATCGCAATGGTTCGCGTCTGCGGCGGAGCTGGATGTCGAAAGGCAGAGTTTTCCGGTTGTGCTTAAGCCCTGTTTATCAAAGATTTACACGGGTGCAGCTTGGGTGGCTACCCGTGTGAGAGTGCTCTACTCAAAAGAAGAATTGATGGAAGAGTTGCAACAATCGCAATACTTGCTTCAAACACCTTTCATGCTGCAAGAGTTTATCCCGGGTCACGGTGCGGGCATTTTCTGTTTATACGATCATGGCAAACCACGCGTATTTTTCGCTCATCGTCGGTTACGTGAAAAGCCCCCCCAAGGCGGTGTAAGTGTATTAAGCGAAAGTGTAGCGGTGGACCCCATCTTAAAAAGTTACGCCGATAAGCTATTAAGTGCTGTCCAGTGGCATGGTGTGGCAATGGTGGAGTTTCGCATTAACGCGGATAATGGTCAGGCTTATCTAATGGAAGTCAATACTCGCTTCTGGGGTTCTTTACAATTAGCGATAGACGCTGGAGTAAATTTCCCTCGCCTGCTTTGGGCGGCAGAGTTGGCCCGAAGCGGACATGGCGAGCCCGCGCTGCCGTTAGATAATTATCGTGTCGGGCAACGGCTGCGCTGGCTGTTGGGTGACCTGGATAGCTTGTACTTGTATCTCAAGGGAAGTTACTCATGGGCACAAAAACTGCAGAGAATTCGTCAGTTTCTTACGCCAGGCCTAGGATATACCAGACATGAGATAAATCGCTGGGGAGATCTAGGGCCAGCGCGCCATGAATTATCGCTGTACATTAAACATTTGACGAGACGTTGAGATGAGGGCGGTATTAAAACAATTCATCAAACCGGCATTGGTTTCTTTGGCCAGTAGTGTTGGGCCGCACACGCGAACAGGTCAGCATCCACGATTATGGTTGCTGATGTATCACCGCATCCTGCCTGATTATGATGAGCGATATTGCCAGGAAGAGCCGGGGATGCTGGTCCGGCCTGAAACACTTGAAATGCATATTCAAGAAATGAAACGGCAATTCGATCTCATGCCTTTCGCGGAATGGGTGCGTTTGAGCCAAGCAGGTTTGCCTGTCCCGACACGAGCCTGTGCCATAACATTTGATGATGGTTGGCTTGATAATTACGAATACGCCTTCCCTGTTTTGCGTGCTCACTCGGCGCCAGCAACCTTATTTGCCGTGGCAGAAAAAATTGGGACAGATTTTCAATTTTGGCCAAACATCCTCGCTGTCTTGTTGCTTCATGGAGCTAAAAAAGAACTGGAACAACACGCTGTGTTTCAGCCTTATACTCACAAATTGACGGACAAAATTACCGCAGATCAAGTGGCTGAAGTCATCCAACGGGTAAAAGCACACATAGACGTAGACATCTTCGCTGCTCTGGAGCAGTTAAACTGGCGAGCCTTGTGTGGCAGATATGCTGGAGGTATGCCGCCAGCACTGATGAATTGGGATCAGCTGCGCGAAATGAGGCAATCCGGTCTGGTAGATGTCGGTTCGCACACCTGTACGCATCGACGCTTAACCGACGCGCTTTCGCCAGCCGAATTGGAATATGAAATTATTCATAGTAAAGACGTATTGGAACGGCGTTTGCGGTCACCAGTAGACTTATTCTGCTTCCCCAACGGCGACTATAATGACCTTGCGTTATCATTGGTGAAACAGCACTATCGTGCTTCTGTGACGACGCAACGCGGAATCAACCGAGCTGATAAGCTGAACATTCATGAGCTAACCCGCATTGGTCTGCATGATGAGGTGAGTTCTAGTCGACGACTATTTCGTGCACGACTGTCCGGCTGGGTTTGATAAAAATAATTACCGATAAGAAGATTGCAAACAATTGGACGAAACAGGTTTTTTCTTAGAGTTGCAGAAGACAGGGGTGCGATGAACCACTTATTGCTACAGGCAATGACCAATAAATACGTTGATCGTTGGATGACGAAGCTCATAGGGCCGTTTGTGACGATTTATACTTTGCATCGCCCTAATCCTGCCAATCATTCTTTTCACGGTGTAGATGAAGAGTTGCTGGATCGAAGCCTGCAATTTGCCGTTGAGCGTGGCTATCAATTCGCATCAATAGATGAGTTAGTCGAGTCTGCTGTCAAAAGGCAGGAGCTGGTCCACCCAACATTATGCTTTACCCTGGATGATGGGTATGCCGATCAGGTTGCACGTCTGGTGCCTGTGCTTCTCAAGCATCAGGCAAAACCAACGCTATTTACCATTACAGATTTTGTTGACCGAGTGGATTGGCCATGGGATGCGAAAGTATCCTATGTAATCTGGAACACGCATCTAACCCAGTTCAAAATGGAAAGTGCCGGTAAACAACTTGAGTTAAATTGCTCCAGTGCGGGGCATCGGGTCAATGCTAGAAGGGCTCTGTCTCAACATGCCAAAACCCTCAATAAACAAGCCTTACATAATTTCCTGCAGCAGTTGCAAGATATATGTGGCGTGAATGTTCCAGAAAGAGCCCCCGAGGAGTATGCACCGGCAACCTGGGAGGAATTGCGCACCTATGAACAACGAGGCCTGCGCGTGGGTGCACATTCGCGTTCTCATCTGGTATTCAGCGCTTTAAGCGATGAGGAGATAGTGCAAGAGCTGACGTATTCCAAACAGCGGATCGAGAGTGAGCTTAATAATTCATCGCGGGTGTTTTGTTATCCTTCCGGTACCGCGCGCGATTTTTCGGCTACGCACCCGCGCCTGGTAGAGCAAGTTGGTTTCTCATCGGCTATTACGACAATATCCAAGCCTACAAATCTGCATATGATTCGCAATAATCTATACCGAATTGATCGAATTGGCTTTCCGGAAACCTTTGATAAATTTGTTCGCTATTCATCCTGGATCGAGGTGCTCAGGAACAAGCTGTCCTGAGGCTTGACGATTAATAACATCATCTCCTTATTATAAATATCAATACCTGACAATGTGTATTGATTAAGGTAAAACAATGGATGTAAAAACATTTCTAGCTGCGCCGGAGTTGAATCTGGCTTCACTCGGCATTTCAGCCTCGGAAACCCGGGGTCTTGAGCTGTTGAAGCTGACCGAAATATTGGTGGAGCTTAAAGCCTGCTTAAAAGAGGCAAAAAAGAATAAAGCCGAGGTGGCACGTCAATTCAAGACGCTGGATCAAGTATCAAATCAGCGTGAACCTTTGATTGCTGCTATGCAGTTGGTATCTACGGAAATTAAAGAGATTGAGGAAAAGCTTAAGGCAACTGAAAATTCCTTAGCGAATGCATTGCTGACAGATCAGTCGCAAGATGTACCAATATCCCCTTTTGTAATCATTCCCCAGGAGCAATATTATACCGGGAGCTACACCGTTCGTGAGTTAGAAATGATGGAGTGGCAATTGTGGCTGGATTTTTTATCGACTACTTGCACGTCTGCATACCATCAACCTGTATGGGCTGAACTCATAAAAAGATCTTTTTCCCACTCGACCCGCATATGGATTGCTATAGCGTCTGATGGAAAAATTATCGGTGGTGTGCCATTAACTTTTTTTTCCAGCAGATTGTTTGGACGATTTGCGGTTTCTATTCCTTACTTTAACTACGGTGGTGTCATTACGAATTGGATTAATGTAGCCCGAGATATAATCCAGCATCTGAAAACTGTGTGTGTTAATGAAAAATTAGCGCATATAGAGATTCGCAGCATGCAGCCGCATCTTGCGGAGCAATGCTCGAACAAAAAAGCATCGATGATATTGGCCTTGCCTGACAGTGAAAATACGCTTGACGAGCACCTAGGGGCGAAGGTGCGGGCGCAGTATAAGAAAACAGAAGAATACCAGCCACAAATAAAGTTTGGAAAGCTGGAACTGCTGGACGATTTTTATAAAGTCTTCGCCCAAAATATGCGTGATCTCGGTACTCCCGTTTATGCCAAGCAATGGTTTTCTAATATATTGTCGGAAGCGAAAATAAACTCCCTCGTTGTTGTTGTCTATGTACACCAAAAGCCGGTAGCTACCGGCTTTTTAGTCGGTTATAAGGGGATGCTGGAAATTCCGTGGGCGTCCACTATCAAACAAGCCAATACGATGAACGCCAATATGTGGATGTATCGGCAGATTTTAGGTTATGCAATTCGCGAAGGTTATCAATTTTTTGACTTTGGTCGCTCTACTCGTGATGCAGGGACCTATAAGTTCAAGAAACAATGGGGCGCTAAGCCCTATACGCATTACTGGTATTATCTGTTTCCTGAAGGTGGCGCTATACCGGAATTAAATCCCGATAATCCTAAATATAAACTGATGATCAATGTATGGAAAAAGATGCCAGTCTGGCTCACCAAAGTCATTGGTCCGCCGATAGTTGCCAACCTTCCTTGATCCAATTTAGGTTTTCCTAAGCAACGACTGCAATCTATAGATCTGTTTTAACCAATTACTTCTAACCAACAGCAAGCTTGCAAATTCATCGGACCGATTAACCAGTTTTTTCTTATAATCGCTATTCTTCCCTTTGCCGGCCATAAAATCATAAAATTCAATGGCAGGATTATCAAATGCTGCTTCAATCTGGTAGCCAAAATGCAAGGTTCCCAACGCAACGGATTTACAGAAGTTTTCCAGGTAGCCGCTTTGAAAATTATATTGCCGTCCCTGATAACGAATGTCGAAGACAACAGAGACAGGCGTGTCAGATACACTCATGACGGAGAAATCCACTTCGTAACCTTGGGCTGTCGAGTGATCCAAAAACAAGTTGATGAAGTCACGGTTTCTGCCACGGTAGCAAGCTTTTCCCCAGCGACGTAGATGGAAGTCATTAAGTAGCTGAAAAAACGCCGTGCGATCAGGCCAGATATTCTGGGTTCTCACCGTGCCTTGGTTGTTTAGATGTTGCCGACGATTGAATAGTCGTAGTCGTGTATGTTTTCCCAGATTACTCAAATAAGTTGCGAAATCCTGCTGGCGCAAATCAATTGCATAGGTGGGTTCAATTTCTGCATGAATGACATCTAGCTGGCGGGCTCTGGCGGCCTGCAGTAGCAAATAGTAAGTAGGCGATGAGCGCAATACATCGGCGATGTAGAATTGGTCCCAGGAGCATTGAAGAGCGTTGTCCAGATAGCGTGTAATGGTTTTGGATAAATGTTTATCTTCGTTGCCAAAAAAGAAATATTCACTGCGAATGCCAGGCATTTCTCTTGTAGAAATCCCTAAGGGAAACGCGTTAATAATTGGCAGAATTTTACCTTTATAAGTGCGCGTGCGCACGATCTTGTCTTCAAGCGTTGTGCCAAAGGGTAATGAAACAAAATCTTCGGATGATCGTACGGCGGGATGCGTCCCCCAGGTTTCATTCCATGCCGTCAACCAGGCAGATGAACGAAACAATCCTGGTTGATGACTGATGGGGAAAAAATCGGACGGAGCTTGCGTCATATGGATATCCACAGGTTACCGCTCAATTGCCATCACATCGCATACTAGTAAGAGCAACAACACGTTGGTTCAGTTTATCCAGATTCGGCATCAAGAAAGTTAAAGTCGTGCTTTGGCGGTAGCCAAATGCTCCTGAATCTCTTGGTTATCCGGTGCTGCCTGAGCAGCCTTTTCCAGAATCCCGTGGCCTTGTTGCACCGCGCCGCTTTCGACCAGTAGCCATCCGTATGTATCGAGAATGGCGGCGCTATTGGGGGCCAGTTCATAAGCGCGCTTGGCGAGTTCGAGAGCTCGGGGATCTTTTTGTTCGTAATAAATCCAGGCGAGATTGTTGAGGGCAGCGGGCATCTGCGGAGCCAACTCCAGGGTTTGTTCATACCATTTGACTGCGTCGGCCATATTTTTAGTGCGCTGTGCGGCCATGGCTTTGATTAATACAGGTTTGGCGCTTTCAGGGAGTTTTTGTAGCCATTCGTCTACAAAAGCATCGGCTTGTTGAGGCTCATTTTTTTGATAATGATTAAAAAGTGCTTCCGCAGCTGTATCGTTAGGTGCAGATTGCCAGGATTGTCGATAGAGCTGGAGTGCCTCCTCAGGCTTTTTCTCTGCAATACGAATCATGGCTTGTAAATTAAAACGTGGAGCTTGATTGGTTTGTGTTGCCGCCAGTTGATCTAATAATTTCTGCGCTTCAGAGGTATCTCCAGTAACCAATTCAGCCTGAACCATGCTGGCCACATAGCGGATGTTGTCAGGAAATAATTTCAGCGCACGCAGCAAAAAGGTGTTGGCTTCATCAAAGTGCTTTTGCGCCAGCAGGATTGTGCCTTGCTGATGATATAAATTGGCGGCCAGTTGTTTTACCGGCATGCTGTTCCCACTGCGCGCCAAGGCAGTTTCTATATGGGTGATGGCTTGTTGAATATTATTTTGTGCTACGTGAATGCGGGCTAACATCACTGAAGGTTGCCATTGCTGACTTCCTTCTTCGAGTTCATTCAGAAAAGTAATAGCCTCGCGATTACGCTTTAGTTCTTGCATTAGCTTCAACCAGTGGCCATAAGCGGGAATCATGGCCGGGTCAGCCTTCAGGGCTGACTGCCAGGATTCTGCCGCTTGTTGTGGTTGTTGTTGATCAGTATAAATCTGTGCGAGGCCCGCATAGGCGAATTGCTTTTCGCGGTTGTCCGGATGGGCAATGGCTTTTTCGAAAGCGCGCTGCGCTTGGGGGAGGCTTTTCTCTTCATAGGCTAACCAGCCGGCGAGAAAATCGCCGCGCGGATTGTCAGGAAATTGCTGCTGAAATGCGTTGATCAATCGTTTGACTTCCGCTTGTTGACCATTGGCGATCAATGCATGGAAATAACTTTGCTGGATGATGATATCGAGCGGCATTTCGGCATAGGCTTTTTGCAATTGCGCTAGGGCCTGTTCAGTATTTTCCAAAGCGAAATAACGTTTGGCCAAGGCGATTCGTAAACGTTGTTGCGAGGCATCCAGAGCAAGGCTTTTTTCCAGGGCCAGTGCGCCCTCATTACTTTTGGCATCCCGATCCAGCAAGGCAAGGCCGTAACTGGCAAGGAGCGCGGGATTCTGCGGCTGATTGTCGCTGGCCATCTTGAGCAAGGTCAGCGCTTCGTCGTCCTGATCAGCGCGCAGCTTTGTCAATACAGCGGTTTGGATCAGGCTGGTCGAGGCGGTCTCAGGATCGATGTACTGATCAAATAATTCTGCGGCACTTTCATCGCGTCCAAGCTGATGTTGCACCAGACCCAGCAATGTTCCGGTGGTGGAGTTCTGTGGGAACTCTTCATGCAGTTTTGTTAAAACTGTTTCGGCGTCCGCGTAATTACCGTCTTGATAAAGTGCCAGTGCTTCATTAAAGCGCTGTTGTGCGGAATGGCTTTCGGGATTCGCTTCCGATAATAATTTCTGATAAGCATAAGCCTCGCTGGTACGCCCTTCGCGAATCAATACGTCGGTTAGTTGATTCAATACCATGATGCGTTGCGCAGTCATGATATCGGTGTTGCCAAGGGTCGTCAGGGCGCGCGTGAAATGCTTTTCGGCTTTTGCCAGATCATTTTGGTAAAGCGCAATTTCGCCCCGCAAAATTAATGCATCAAAATGATCAGGGTTTTGATCGAGGAATTGTGTAAGGTTTTTAGCTGCGGCTTCACTTTCACCGTTAGCCAACGCCCAACGCGCACGCAAGAGTTCGACATCAAGCTGGCTATTTTCATGTTGTGCCAGCTGCGCGAGCGTGGTGTCAAAACCGCTGCGATCACCCAGTGGAATTTGCGCACGCCCGCGCAGGATCCACTGTTGATATTGCGCGGCCGGATCTTGTGCGGTGTGCTCGTTCAGAACTTCAATCGTTGAGCGGTACTTTTGGGTATTCAAATAAGCTTCTGCAAGCAGAGTGCTGGTTTCCGGGTGGCGAGCGACGACATTTTCAAGTAAGTCCTGGGTCGCGCCATAAGCGCCCATATGGTTGTAGATGCGCGCCAGCGCCGTATAACCGGCAGCGTTTTCCGGCTGTAATTGGATAGCATTTTTGGCTTCGATCATAGCCGCACGCAATTGGCCCTGCTGGGTGTAAGCATCGGCAGCGCGCAAGTGTCGTTCAACATTGGCGGCCTGTTCGGCCTCTTTGTTGCCGCAGCCGGCTATCAATAAAGCCAACCCGATGCCGGCGATGATGTTGAGACATTTCATGATAATCCTGTTCCGTGATGAGATTCGCAATAACTGATGCAGTCGCGCATAGGTGCGGCGTTAAACCGCTTAATCGTTGTCGTGATTGTTCTGATTATGTGCTACCGGTATGTCATATTTTTTAATCAGATCGTAAAAAGTAGGGCGCGTAATGCCGAGCAGTTTGGCTGCAGCAGAAATATTGTTATCGGTCATCACCAATGCCCGCATGATGGCGGATTGCTCGGCTGCCTGGCGCACGTGGCGCAGATTGAGCGACAGTTCACCGGCATCGGCGAGGCCCATATCTTCGCGGGTAATATATTTTCCGTCGGCCATGATGACGGCGCGTTTAACTTTATTCTCCATCTCGCGAATATTGCCCGGCCAGTTATAGCTTTCAATCGCGGCAATGGCATCCGGTGTAAAACCGCTGATGTTCTGTGAATGTTCCGCTGCAAACTTCATCTTGAAGTGACGCGCGAGCAAAACCTTGTCACCGTGACGCAATCGCAATGGCGGAATATCTACCGTCATCTCACAGATGCGATAAAACAGATCTTCGCGAAACGACCCTTCGCTCACCATTTTTTGCAGGTCTTTGTTGGTGGCGCAGATGACGCGCACATCCACCGGAATTTCACTTCGGCCGCCCACGCGCTCAATCACTCGTTCCTGCAGAAAACGCAGCAACTTGGATTGCAGGTTAAGCGGCATATCACCGATTTCATCCAGGAACAAGGTACCTTCGTTGGCGGTTTCCACCTTGCCGACGGTGGTTTTGTTAGCACCGGTAAAGGCGCCTTTTTCATAACCGAATAATTCACTCTCAATTAAATTTTCCGGCACAGCCGCGCAGTTGATCGCCACGAAGCGTTTGTTGCGCCGCGGGCTTAATTGATGAATGGCACGCGCCATGACTTCTTTACCGGTACCGCTTTCGCCTAACAAGGTGCAGGTCACGGTGGTAGGTGAAATTTTTTCCAGCTGCCGACAGATTTTTAACATCTTCGGGTCGTTAGTAATCAAACCTTCCAGAGGTTCCTGCTGCGTAATGTGCAGCCGGCGATTATCTTCTTCCAGTTCATAAATATGAAACGCGCGCTGCACAATCAGATCGAGCGTGCCGGGGTCAACGGGCTTCTGGTAATAATCGTAAGCGCCCATGGCAATTGCGCTGATCGCATGCTCGTGACCGGTTTTGCCGGTCATGACAATAATCTTGCTGGTCGGGGAGATGCGCAAAATATCCTGGATACATTTGAAACCTTCATCAACACCGTCTTCATCCGGTGGAAGCCCCAGATCCTGAATAATGACGGAGGCTTCGTGTAAGCGTAGCGCTGCGATAGCGTCCTGGCGATTTTCCGCAATAATGGTTTCGTACTGGTCGAAGTGCCAACGCAATTGGCTTTGCAGGCCGCGATCATCTTCGATAATGAGAAGCGTAGGTTTGTTACTGGACTGTCTGCTCATGGAAGCTCATAAATCCTTGTTGATGTGTCTCGTTGAGGGGCAAGGTAATGGTGATCGTTGTGCCTTCGCCGACGGCGCTGATCACATTCAATGTGCCGCCCAATTCACTGATGTATTCGCGCGAGAGGTAAACACCGATACCCATACCTTTACCGGATTTGGTGGTGTCAAAAGGCTTGAATAAACGATTGTGAATAAAATCCCAGTCCATGCCGGAACCATTATCTTCGATGGTTATGGTGGCATTATTGCCCGAGCAGCGCAATGTAAGGTGTACGCGGCCATTGTCCGGTGTGGCTTCCTGGGCATTTTTGATGAAGTTGGTAATGGTCATGACCAAACGGACCTGGTCAGCGTTAATCGTTTTCTCCGTGTCCTGGATGTCTGCCGTTAACACGGGTGTGCTGCGATGGCACTCTACCAATGCCTGTTCAATCACATCTTTTAAATGCAATCGTTTAATCAAATCGCTCTCATCGCGGCGTAATTTTTTTAACAGATTATTCATGCGATCCACGGAGTTACTGATGGTTTCAATGGCATCTTCAATAAATGCGGGATTGTCCTTGTGGCGTTCAGCGTTGCGAACCACTAACGCCTGTTGCGCAATCAGGTTGTTGAGATCGTGAATGATAAAAGCCACCAGTTTGTTATAGGTATCAAACTGGCGTACTTCGACCAACTGCTCCGCTTGCTGGTGGCGTTTCAGATAGCTCGCCAGTTGTCGTCCCATGGTTTTCAGCATGTCCAGGTCCTCCCAGGTAAGCGAGGCATCAGCGGTGGGCTTGGTCAATGCCATAAAACCGACCAGCTCATCGGCCACGATCAACGGAAAAATCAGCCAGAGTTCCGGAATGTTACGCGCCCAATGTGGCAGGAGTTCGTTGTTTTGACTCAAGGCTTCGTTATCGCCGGAGTCGGGGAAGAAAACCCATTCAGATTGCAAGAAGGTATCGCAGAACGGGCTGTCTACCGCTTCCTCTTGCAGGTCGATAAAACCTGGAATGCCCGACTGAAATACTGGCTCATAGTAGCCCTGCTTGCGCAGCCAGATGGCACCGCCGGGCGCTTTGGTGATGGAGGCCACCGCGTAAAAAGCGCGCTGATTCACTTCATTGTTTTCTGCCGGCTGGGCGAGGTAGTTGATCAGTCCCAGCCATTCGCTGCGATAGTCATACTTGTGACGGAAGAGATGCTTGTTGATCAATACCGACAACTGTGAGCGGATGCTGCTGGAGAGAAACACCGTGGTGATCGCGAGGATGGCGCCGATCAAAACAAAGCTGTAAACCACCGTGCCCCAGTTGCCGCCATACAGACGGACATAGTAACCCCCCAGTGCCAGAGCGCTGATGAGTACGCCGACACCGACCAGCGAGGTGGTATAGAACGCGATGGGCCGAGAGAGGTTGAAGTGGGCCGGACGGTCATTCTGTTGCATCAACAGCAGGCCGCCCAGCGCCATAAACAGACAGGTACCAATCGATACCGCCGCCCTGGATTGCCACAGCAAAGGATCAAGACCTTGAAAGATCAGACTATGGGTGTAGAGATAGATGTCATACAGGAAAAGCACGCCCAGATTCATACACATCAGCTTGATCTGGCGATCGTTGGCGGCGGCGTAGCGAAACAACTGTTCAATACTCACCAGCCCGATGACCGCCAGACTGAGCGCGAACCAGGACGACAGGCGCAATAATGGTTCAAAATCCGCCAGGCTGCCGATCAAGGCAATGGCGGTCAACGGCCAGCCGATATTGAACAGGATCTTCAGGCTCCGGGGCAGACGCTGTTTGTTGGTCGCCGCCAGCAGGATCAGGGCGGTGCACAGTACCCACACGTTGTAATGCAGGCATTCATAAACCAGCAAGGTGAGCGCAGAGTAATCCCGCTCACCAAAGGAGAGGGCGATGATCAGCAGGTTAAGCGTATGGGTAGCAGCCGCTAAGGCGAAAACATAGGTGCGTTGTTGCTTGAAGAATTGATAACAGTAGGTAACCGTCAACAGGGCCGCTACGATAGAGGCGCTCAGATAAGCGGTAAAGGTGACACTGTTATATTCCATGGTATATGGATTTTTCCGAAAAAATTGAGGTTAAAGCATAACAGCAGATGGGAGCAGAGCAAATCAACGGCTGTGGTCGAAGCATAAAATTAACCGCGTGAGTCCGCTATTACACGATCTTGCAGGTGTTAGAGCGTCAGTTCACGTTGGTGCATATTTGTGGCTATAATGGCCGCCGACTTTGCCCAGCGGGGCGCTATATATAAAGAAGAGGAAAAAAACCGTGAGCCAAATGAAGAAGATATTCGGTCTGGTGTTGGTCGTGGGCCTTGGTGCTGTTTCCGGTCTCGCCTATAGCCAGTCAGCAGCCCTGACTGAAGAGATGAAAGCGCGCATCGCCCCGGTCGGCAGTGTTTGTAAGGCTGGTGAAAGCTGTGCCGCCGCCCCGGTAGCGGTAAGCAGTGGCCCCAAATCCGGCAAAGACGTGTACGGAAGTGCGTGCACCACGTGCCACTCTATCGGTGTGGCCGGTGCGCCCAAAACCGGTAGTGTAGAGGACTGGGCTCCGCGTATTGCCAAGGGCATCGACACGCTCTACACCCATGCTATCGATGGCTTCAACGGCATGCCTGCCATGGGCTTATGTGGCAGCTGTTCCGAAGATGAAATTAAAGCTGCTGTCGATTATCTCGTCGAGAACAGCAAGTAATCTCTTCGTGGGCTAATTGATTCAACATTTGTTAGCCCACGTATCCTCCTCCGCTCCACCCTGCATCCCTTCAGTTTTCGTTCTTCATCGCTTCCCTTGCGGGAGGGCGTTTTTGTATTTCCTCTTCAGCAGCTTCCAGTCACACGGCCTTGACCACGGATTTTTGAAAGTGGGACAGGCGCAAAATTTCTGATTTTTTCCTTGCATACTGCTTCGGTGGAAATTCTTTAACTTATTGTTTTAAAAGAAAAAATACAAAGGCTGAATAAAGTTTTCCCATTCGAACGTACGGCACAGCCGTGCCTGCCCCTACTCGGACGCGTTCCTCAACTGTTTTTGTGAATATGGATCGGGATCAAAAGCTTCCATCGAAGTAATTGACCGTTAAGGCAAGGCCACTCGGACAGTGCGATAACGGATGCGGTGTTCCTTCGGAGTGCGGCTTCTCTTATAGCAGTCACGATAACAATAACGTTTGAGGAAAAGCATCATGAACAAAACCACTATTTTTAGAAAAAAACTCCTGGCGAGTGCGATCGCCGCATCCGCCTTGGCGGGACTTGGCAGCAATACCGTTCTGGCGCAGGACGAAGGTGTTGTTGAAGAGGTCGTCGTTACCGGTATCCGCGCGAGCTTGACGCGTTCGATGGACGTGAAGCGCAACGCGGTCGGTGTGGTCGACGCCATTTCTGCCGAAGATATCGGCAAGATGCCAGATACCAATCTGGCGGAATCCCTGCAACGTATTCCTGGTGTTTCTATCGACCGTGTAAACGGTGAGGGTAGCAAGGTAACCGTGCGTGGTCTGGCCGGAGACTACAACCTGGTGACCTTGAATAACCGTCAGATGCCCGCTTCATCTTTCGGCACCAGCCGTTCTTTTGACTTTGCCAACCTGGCGTCTGAAGGCGTTGCAGGGGTGGAGGTCTACAAGAGTGGCCGTGCAGATCTGCAATCGGGTGGGATGGGTGCGTTGATCAACATCATCACACCACGTCCGCTTAAAAATCCAGGCTTGAAAGCCGTCGTCGGCGCTAAAGCGGTCTACGATGATTCTTCGGTGATGGAAGATGGCCTGACGCCGGAAGTGTCCGGTTTATTCAGCAATACCTTTGCTGATGACACCATCGGTGTCGCCTTGACCGGTAGCTACCAGGAGCGCAACAGCGGTGACCGCAACGCCAGCGTTAGCGACTGGTTCGTACATGCCCCTGATGGTGGTGACTGGGCGAACATCCCGGAAGAAAACCAACCGGGTGATGGCAGAACCTACGGTATTCCGTCAGAGGTTATGTACTCAGTTAATGAAGTAAACCGCAAGCGTTTGAACGGCCAGCTGACCCTTCAATACCAACCGGTAGAACAACTGACGGTTACGGCGGACTACCTGTACGTACAGCAAGAGAATGAAACCAACAACTTTGGTACCGGTATGTGGTTTACCCGAACCAGTGGTCTGGATATTGAGTGGAGTGATACCAATCCGGCATACCCACTTTCCTACACGGAAAATACGGGTTGGCATGAAATTAACGGCATTATCAAGTACAACAAAACCAAATCCGACCTTAAATCAGCCGGTTTGAATGTTAAGTGGGATGCGACGGATAACCTGGCACTGGAGCTGGATGCACACAACTCAGATTCTTATTCCGGACCGGACGGTAAGTGGGGTGGTAATAACCAATTTAATATTGGCACCATCGATAACTACCGGGCGTCTATGGATTTCTCCGGCGAGTTCCCGATCCTGCATGTCGGTTATGAAGATGGTCGCACCACACCGACGCCGGATGTTGCCATCCAGCAATTGACCAATAACATCTTCCGCATCCAGGAGCAGGATTCCTCGGTAGATGAATACCAATTAAAAGGCACCTATACCTTTAACGACAGTTTCATCGACAACATTAAAGCCGGTATAGGTACCAACGAAATTACCAACGAATACTTCTTCCTGGGGCTTCAGCAGCAAAACCAGGGTAGCTGGAGCGGTGTACAGGGTGAAAATGGTGTTGGCGATATTCCACAGTCTTACTGGATTGTCGATCAGCTATCCAACTACTTTGATCACGGTGCGGTAAACAACCCGAACTTCCAGAACACGTTTGTGCGCGGCAACTGGAATGAACTGTTAGCTATCGGTGCCGAGCTCTATGGTTCTGATACGGGCTTCTGTCCCCGAGCCTATTGCACCACCAGAGATCCAGCACGAGCGAATGACGGATTCGATGAGCAAGTAACGGTAGAAACCTCTGATTTTGCTTACTTGCAATTTGGTTTCAAACCGGAGATTGCCGGTAGACCTGCCAACCTGGCGGTAGGTGTTCGCCATGAGTCAACGGAGGTTGAGTCAACGGCTAACGTCTCTGCTTACACACCTTATATCCGTTGGAATAGCGGCAATGAATATTCCTTGTTGTCCACGGGCGGTTTTGAATACGGTACAACCAAGGGTAGTTATTCAAAAACCTTGCCGAGTGTGGATTTTGATATTGCCCTGACTGATGACATTAAAGTTCGCGCGTCTTTCAGTAAAACGATTGCTCGCCCGAATTACAATGACCTTAAAGGCGGCTTTATTTGGGGTACAGCGCCGCGCATCAGCATGGGCTCTGCATCGGCCGGTGATCCGGACCTGAATCCCATGGAGTCAACCAACTACGATATATCGGCAGAATGGTACTACTCTGATTCCAGTTATGTGTCACTTGGCTATTTCAAAAAAGACGTGGTTGATTTCGTCGGCAGCAGTGCTCCGCAAGTGATTGAAGACAGTGGTTTCCACACCCCGGTTAACGGTCCAAGATGGCAGGCTGCGGTTGCCGCCGTCGGTAATGATCTGGTGGCAATCAACCAGTACATTGTTGCCAACTACCCGGATAGTTCTGACGCCGCAACAGGTTTTGTTTATGCGCTGCCGGAAGATCCGATTCTGCCATTTGAAGTGACGCGTCCGATAAACAATGAAGATGTTTCGATTGATGGTATTGAACTCATTGTTCAGCACACCTTTGGTGAGTCGGGCTTTGGCTTCCAGGCTAACGCCACTCACGTGGATTCCGATACCGAATATAACAACGTGTCCAAGGCCGCTCAGTTTGCCATCTATGGGTTGAGCGACTCAGCTAATTTTATCGGCTTCTATGATAAAGACGGCTTGCAGGTGCGTATTGCTTACAACTGGCGCGACGACTTCCTGGCCAGTGGCGGCGGGAACCCACGTTACACTGAAGCCTACGGACAGGTGGATGCGAGTGTAAGTTACGAACTGACGGACAACCTGACGGTTTCACTCGAAGGTCTAAATATTATCGATGAAACCACCCGTCAATATGGTCGTCACAAGGATATGACGTTTAACTACATTGAAACCGGTGCTCGTTACAACCTGGGTGTTCGTTACAATTTCTAAATCTATTAGTCATTGTGCTACAACCGAAAAAAAAGCCGCTGGCGACAGCGGCTTTTTACCGCTTTACGCTAGTCGTGCTTTTTTGTTCATACTGCTTCTCAATAAAAAATTAGTAGACGTTTTTGTAGGTCGTTTATGGCAGATCAAATAACCCGGGTTGTCATCGTGGGTGGTGGTTCCGCAGGCTGGTTATCGGCAGGTATCATTGCGGCATCAAGTCCTGCGCATGTTCAGGTTACGCTGATCGAATCGCCCGATATAAATCCTATAGGTGTAGGCGAGGGTACCTGGCCTACCATGCGGGCAACCTTGCAGACCATAGGGATATCGGAGACTGATTTTTTTCGCGAGTGTGATGCCAGCTTTAAACAAGGTTCCAAATTTTCCAATTGGACAAGCTTGTCAAAGGGGGATGATTACTATCATCCCTTTACGCCACCGGCTAAATACCACGAGATAAATCTGGCACCTTTCTGGTTGCCCTTCAAAGACAAAATTCCGTTTGCCAACGCCGTTTGCCCGCAAGCCGCGATATGTGATCTGAGCTATGCGCCGAAACAAATCACCACGGCTGAATTCGGTGCGGTATTAAATTATGGTTACCATCTTGATGCCGGAAAATTCGCACCATTTTTACATAAGCATTGCGTAGAGAAATTGGAGGTAAATTATATCAGTGCGAATGTAATCCACATAAATTCGCAAGAAAACGGTGATCTAAAATCGGTGGCTACCGATACACAGGGCGAAGTGCCCGGTGACTTATTTATCGATTGTACGGGTTTGTCGGCCTTGCTGATGGGAAAGCTTTACAAGATTCCCTTTGTTTCCCAAAAAACCACTTTATTTAATGATTCTGCCCTTGCCGTGCAAATTCCCTATGCAGAGGATAAAACGGCTATTGCCTCGCACACACTTTCCACCGCGCAAACGAATGGCTGGATTTGGGACATAGGCTTGCAATCCCGGCGCGGTATTGGCCATGTTTTCTCCAGTGCATATACAACGGATGAGCTTGTCGAGCGAGAATTGCGTCATTACATTGCTCCATCAGTGGGCAGTAAATTAGCTGAAGAGTTGGCTGTCAGAAAAATTACATTTAATCCTGGACACAGAAAAACGTTCTGGCATAAAAACTGTGTAGCTATTGGCTTGTCCGCTGGCTTTATCGAGCCGCTTGAGGCGACTGCCCTGGTATTGATTGAGCTCTCGGCAAAGATGATTGCGCAACAGTTTCCCGCTAATCGCTCTGTTATGGATACAGTAGCCAAGCGCTTTAACAACGCGTTGAACCATCATTGGAAGCAAATTATCGATTTTCTAAAATTACACTATGTGCTGACCAAACGAACCGATTCAGCGTACTGGCGTGATAACTGCTCTGCCCATACGATTCCTGATACCTTGAACGAACTGCTGGAGTTGTGGAAAGTACAGTCTCCCTGGCTGCACGATGAAATGCTGCGAGAAGAAATGTTTCCGTCCGCCAGCTATCAGTATATTTATTATGGTATGAAAGGTACCACGGAGAACACCGGTGCCAAGGGCGATATCGGTAATAGTAAGCGTTTGCATAATAAAAGCTTGAGAAAAGCAGAAGCCTTGTTCATGGAAAATGCGCAGCATATCCAGCAATTGAAAAAAATATTACCGCCTAACCGCGATCTGATCGAAAAAGTGAAGCAGCATGGTATGCAAACTATTTAAGCTGACAATAACAACTATTGGAGGCGCCTCTTCCAGGAGACACTATGTCTAATTTTGCACTGTTAAATAATGTTGCCCATAAAGATTTGTGTGTTATCCGTGAACATACGCCGCTCTACGGCGATAACGACATGTCAGTGGTGACGTTTCCACAGGAATTTCGTGCAATCCAGAATGAATATCCCATCTTCTTTCAGAAGAATGCAGAGACAGGAAAATTTATTCCCATTGCGCTGATGGGTTTGCACCAGAATGAAAATCTGTTTTTATCAGAGCAAGGATGGGATGCGCAATATATACCCGTGTCGGTAAAAAGAAGACCTTTTTTGATCGGTATCCAATCGCCACAGCCGGGCCAGGGTCCAGGTCAACCCGCCAAGATGGTGTATGTTGATATGGATAGCCCGCGTGTTAGCGAGACGCAGGGCGAACCAGTATTTTTACCCCATGGTGGCTATTCGCCCTATCTCGAATCGGTTGTGGATTTATTGGAGTACATCCAATACGGTACGGAGTTGAATGAACAGTTTATCGATGTGTTGTTGACCCATGAACTGCTGGAGGTGGTTGCGCTGGAAATCACTCTGAAAAATGGTGAGCGTCTTAATCTGGCAGGGCTTTATACGATCAACGAAGATAAGTTGGCTGCTTTACACGGCGGTGCGGTGGCTGAATTGCATGGTAAAGGTTTTATGGAATGCATCTATATGGTGTTGGCGTCCCATGCCAATGTTGTGAAATTAATAGCGCGCATTGAGAAAAATTATTGAGTCAATTATCTTGAATCTCCCAGATAAATAGACAACGGCATTTATGATCAGCATTAATAAAAAAGTGAAAGTGATTGATGGCTGTTCACCAGGTCAAATTCCTGATGAGGTATTGTCATCAACTGAACCATTGATCCTGAAGGGGTTGGTATCTTCCTGGCCGATTGTGCAGGCGGGTTTGGCTTCCAATGAAGATGCAGCGCGTTATTTATTGCAATTCTACAAGGGCCAGGAGGTCGCGGCCTTTTTAGGTAAACCAGAGAACGATGGCCGTATTTTTTATGATGAAACCCTGACAGGATTTAACTACGATACTGTCAGCACCAAACTGGATTTCGCGCTAAGACAGTTTGCTGCCCACTCTGACAACCCTCAACCCCCTACGATTTATATTGGCTCTACCTCGGTCGATGATTATTTGCCGGGTTTTCGTGCCGATAATGATCTTGATTTGAGTCACCACAATCCGCTCGTCAGTATCTGGTTATCCAATAAATGCCGTATTGCCGCACATTGGGACAGCCCTTTGAATATTGCTTGTTCGGTCGTCGGGCACAGGCGCTTCACCTTGTTTCCTTTTGAACAGATGGAAAATCTATACGTAGGCCCATTGGATAAAACCCCGGCAGGGCAAGCGATTAGTCTGGTGGATTTATATAACCCCGATTTTGAAAAATTCCCCAAGTTTAAAGAGGCATTACGGCACGCCCAGGTTGCCGATCTGGCGGCGGGTGATGGCATATTTATTCCCAGCATGTGGTGGCACCATGTGGAAAGTTTAAATCCACTGAATATCCTGGTGAACTATTGGTTTAAAGGTTCACCGGCATTTTATGGCAAGCCGGTCAATGCGCTGCTCCATTCGGTCTTGTCCATTCGCGATTTACCGCCCGGGCAGCGTGCGGCCTGGAAGATGATGTTTGATCATTATATTTTTGAGTACTGCAAAGATAATTTTTCGCATATCCCGGAACAAGCTCAAGGTGCGATTGGAGAGTTGACGGACGATAACGCGCGGAAAATTCGTGCGAAGTTACTGAACCAGTTAAACCGCTAAGCGCATTAAACAGGCAGTCTGATAATAAAAACACGTGGTATCAATATGATCGGCAATCAAACCGTTAAAAATCTGGTTATCGTGGGCGGCGGTACGGCGGGCTGGATGGCAGCAGCGGCTTTTTCCAAATTATTGGGGAAAAGTATTTCTGTGACCCTGGTTGAATCCGATGAAATCTCCACTGTCGGTGTTGGCGAAGCGACGGTACCGCCATTGATCCTGTTTAATCGTTACCTCGGCATTAATGAGCAGGAATTAATGTCCTTTGTGAAAGGAACCATTAAGCTAGGGATATCGTTTGAAAACTGGAAAAATATAAATGAAAGCTACATCCACCCCTTTGGTCAAACGGGTAAGGATACCTGGGCAGCCAGTTTCCAACACTTCTGGCGTAAAGGTCTGGAAATAGGCGTGAATTACCCGCTGGGTGAATACTCTGTTGAGTATCAAGCCGCATTGCAGAGTAAATTCTCTCACATGCCGGGATCACCCTTGACTTATGCATACCATATCGACGCTGGCCTCTACGCTAAGTTTTTGCGCGGTATTGCTGAAAAAGCCGGTACGACGCGTATAGAAGGAAAAGTGCAGGATGTCGTGCTTGATGACGGGGGGTATATCAAGTCGACCCGATTGGCTTCCGGTGAAACCATTGATGGCGATTTCTTTATCGATTGCTCCGGTTTCCGCGCGCTGCTAATTGAACAGACATTGCATACCGGTTTTGAAGACTGGTCACATTGGTTGCCATGCGATAGCGCACTGGCCGTGCAAACGGAATCTGTTCGTGAGCCGGTACCTTACACCAGATCCATTGCGCACACTGCCGGCTGGCACTGGCAAATTCCGCTGCAACATCGTATCGGTAATGGATTGGTGTATTGCAGCCGTTATATGTCGGATGATGAAGCCAGGAGAACCTTGCTGGATCAAATAGAAGGGCGTGTCATCTCTGAACCCAAGACCATTCGCTTTAAAGCTGGGCAGCGCCTCAAGCACTGGAATAAGAATTGCGTAGCCATAGGTCTGGCGAGTGGATTTATTGAGCCGCTGGAATCCACCAGCATTCATTTGATTCAGCGCGGTATAACACGACTAATACAAATGTTTCCCTACGACGGAATTCGCCATTGCGATATGGATGAATACAATGAGCAGATGAAAACGGAAGTTTTGTCAATAAGGGATTTTATTGTGATGCACTATCATATGACTGAAAGAGAAGACAGTGATTTTTGGCGCTACTGTAAAAATATGTCGATACCTCAATCCCTTGAGCATCGAATCAGTTTATTTAAAGAAACCGGAAAACTATTTGTGGAGTCGCCTTATAAGCTTTTTGCAGAACCATCCTGGTTACACGTGATGGTAGGTCAGGGCGTTGTTCCCGAGCGTTATCATGTGGTGGCAAAAGAAATGACAGACGCTGAGTTGAAGCAATTTCTGGAAGGCGTCAGAAGCTCAGTAAACAAAACGGTTCAGAAGATGCCATCACACCACGACTACTTGCAGTATTACTGTAAAGCGACAGACTGGACCTGATATTTCTGCAGTTGGTACATTCAAAAAATGCTATTGAAAGCTATTTTAGGTAGATAAAACTATTTAACGTCAACCGCCCGGCAATCGGGTTGGGAAGAAATTGCAAATTTTCAGGAATGGATGCGGAGTGCAATACATCACTGGGGTACATAATCAACCGGTTAAAGTTGGCTTCGTAACGAGCTATCTCTTCATAATATTGATTGGATCCATTAATGTATTTGTTATGCCAGCTGGTATCCAATGCTTCTCTGGCAAGATGCTCCCCATACACATCCATTCGCTCTGGTGAAAGTTGTTCAAAACCGGTTGCTCTATGGCGATAGATGGATGTACCACCTTTGTCAGGCGTGCAAAGGTAATGTACACACGCTAATTTTTCTTTCTTGATGGTATCCACATGCGGCCGCGATTGCGGCAGCGCCAAGCGCGCGGGCGGGGTAAGCACAAGAGAATAGGTGGATTGGGAATAATGTATGTTTTCTTTTGTGAGATTAAATGTTTCACAAATAATATCGGGTAGATAGGTTTGCAGCGCCTGGCTATAAAACTCCGGCACCTTTGATTGAATGCCGGGATAATAATCTGTCCCATCGCGAAACTCGCCAAATTTTACGGCGAAGCCCAGGAGCGCTTCCGCTTCATGTAAGAAATTATCTATCACCAACACGGGAGTTTTTTCATTACCCACAATATCAACCCGATAGCGAAATTGGGGGTGCAGTGGTGGCAGAAAATTTTCACTCAACATGATGCTTGGCTCGGGAATTTTTATCGATTTTTATTATTGCCTATTCTGAAGCTCAGTTCCATATTCAAAACACGGAAGCCGATGAACAGTAAGGTATTATGCCCAAATATGTTTCAGCGCAGCATCAGGCCGCCAGAAGATTGTTGAGGTAGCTTTTAGTCAAACAAATTCATCAAAGAAGCCAGCGTCTCTTCACCTTTGGCAAAATTCTTTTCCGGACTGAGTTCGCCAAAGC